>CAZWNR010000154.1:0-1490 GCA_964635665.1 uncultured bacterium
GTCACCGGGGCATCGGGGACCCTAGGTCGCGCCCTAATTGCAGAACGTCTAAAACAGCGGGCCAAGCCCATCGCCCTCACCACCTCCGACGGGGCCGAATTCCCAGAAACCGTACCCTGCTGGCACTGGCAACCGGGGGCCGAAGCCGACCTGCAAGAGGCCCTGCGGCGGGTAGATATTCTGGTAATCAACCACGGCACCAACGTCCACGGCCAGCGCACCCCAGAGGCCATCGCCCAATCCTTGGAGGTTAACGCCCTCTCCGGTCTGCGGCTGATGGAGGTCTTCTTCAGCACCGTGGAAACCTCCCCCCAGCGGGCCAATAAAGAGGTGTGGGTGAACACCTCCGAGGCTGAGGTCAACCCCGCCTTTAGCCCCCTGTACGAAGTGTCTAAGCGGCTGATGGGCCAACTGGTCACCCTAAGGCGTCTGGATGCCCCCTGCGTGGTGCGCAAGGTAATTTTGGGGCCATTTAAAAGCAACCTCAACCCCATCGGGGTGATGTCGGCGGAGTGGGTGGCCTGGGCAGTGGTAGCCCTCGCCAAACGCAACGTGCGCAACATCATCGTCACCATCAACCCCCTAACCTACCTGCTGTTTCCCTTCCATGAGGCGGGCCACTGGCTTTACTTCAAGCTCTTTTCTCGCCGGACGCCCTAATTTCCCCAGAGCGTCCTGGTTCCATGGCCCAGGAGGCGTGGGGCTGGGATGTTCTAGGCCTCGATCTCCTTGGGTCTGAACTCTGTCATTCTAGGCCCCCCTGAGCCTAGAACCTGCTGAACCTGAATTTTTCTACCCTGGAACGTTTTGCCTAAACCTGAAGAGATGCTTAACAGTGCGTTATGACGAAACGTAAACCCTTTACAGTGAAGGGCGGGTTTTGGTTAAGCACATATACCCATCTGCGGTGGCTTAACCAATCGTGTTAAGCCGAGTGTGGGTGACTATGCAGCGACTGACTGGGGATGCTTTACAACAAGCCTACCGTGGGGGTCAGCGGCAGTTTCCCCAGCGAGATATGACCGCGATCCACCTGTTTCAGGCGAACCTGCGGGGTATCGATCTTGAGGGAAGCTGCCTAGCTCAGGCCTATTTACCCTACTGCAACTTCACCCTGGCCAACCTCAAGGGCGTTAGCCTTGCCGATGCCCAACTGGGGGACAGCAACCTCTATGGAGCCAACCTCACCGAGGCAACCTGTACCCAGGCCGATTTCAGCCGCGCCGATCTACAAACGGCCAACCTGCAAGGCTGCGATCTCAGGGGGGCTAACCTCAGCGGGGCCGATCTGCGGCAGGCCAACCTCACGGATGCCAATTTGGAGGGCTGCACCCTGGTGGGCGCTCGGATGGAGGGGGCTATCCTCCACGGCGCTAACCTGCGGCAGTGCAATCTCTTTCGGGTTGTGGGGGCTGATCTAACGGGAAGCTGCTGCGACAACAGCACTATCCTACCCACAGGCTACAACTATGGCCGCTAGGGCGTTAGTC
>CAZWNR010000154.1:1590-8214 GCA_964635665.1 uncultured bacterium
TGCTAGAGCGTCCGAGTCAATTATCAGGCGAGTCGGTTCTCCAAGGCTTTATCCTCACCTTGCACCGCATTTGGCCCTAGGGGAGGGGTGTTGGAGTCCACCATTGGCCCACCCCATCGACGTTTTTAAAGGACATCACCGTTTGGACACCAGCCGAAGGCCAGGAATGGGCGGCGGTTCCCAATGCGTTTATCACCACCGCTCTCCGGGAAGGGCGCGTGCTCTATGAAAAATCAGCGTGATTTAGCCAAGGGATGGTTTCGCAAGGCCGAGAGTGACCTGGCTACAGGGTACTAAAGGCTGGATGTGTCAGGCCGTCAGGCTATCAGTTATCCTAAGCATATTCAACGGGTTTGCTGTCATAAGCCCGCACCTAGGACTATCCCTGATGAGGCCGATTTCTCGCCCCTTTGCCACCCTGCCCCGTCCCCTATTGTTGCTGTCGCTGGCGTTATTGAGCGGCGGTGCCGTGGCGGGCATACCCCAGGCTGAGGCCATGGCCCTAGGGAGTGAGGCGGCTGGGGATGAGATCCTGCTGGCCCAGGCTAGCACGGCGGAAATTGAGCAACTTCAGCGCGAGGCCGATCTGGCCTTTCGGCGGGCGACGACCCTATTTATGGTGCTGCTGGGAACGCTGGTACTGCTGCTGGGCCTAGGCGTAGCCATGCTCTGGCTGATGCGGCGTTCGGTGATTCAGGAAGTCTCCGGCATCGTCCGCAAGCAAATTAACGAAATTACCGACCTCGAAACCCGCATCCAGTCGGCCACCCGCGATTTAGACTACATCCTCAACCAGGCCGAGGAACAGGCTGCTTCCATCACCAGCCGCACGGATCGCTTCCAGGAAGAAGCCCTGACCAAAAAGCAGGTGCTCAACCGCATCGTGGATGATTTAGCCGAGTTCAAGGCCCGCACCCTCAACGATTGGCAATCGACCCTGGCGGAACTTCAGGTGAAGCTGGAATCCACCGAGGCGGATTTTGTCGGGCGTTTGGTGAGCCTGCGCCAGTCCGCCGAAGACCAAGTCACGACCCTGCGCAAGGACACCCAAATGCAGCGGGATGCGGTGTTTCGGGTGATGGAGGAAAACCAGACCGGATTTTTGCGGGACGTAAACCGTCTACGCGGCGATGTGGAGGTACAGCAGGATGCGGTGCTGCAAAAGCTAGCCAATAGCGAAGCCAGTTTGGCGGATCGGATGACCGCGATGACCAGCACCGTCCAAGAAGAGCGGGATCGGGTGATGATGGCCCTAGCCGACCTGCGGCAGCAGCTCACCAACCAGGCCAGCGAGCAGGTGAATCAACAGACCGCCGAAATTGCCGAATCCCTGGATTCCCTCAAACAAGAAAGTCTGGGACGCCTACAAACCCAAGAACAGGAGATCAGCCGCCAACTGGGGGAATTGCAGGTCAGCGCCTTTGGCCACCGAGATTTGGCCATTCAAAATATCCAAAACTCCATCGACGAATTTACCCAGCGCTTTGCCAACCTGCGCACGGAAGTCGAAGGCCAGCGCAGCCGCATTTTGCAAGACCTGCGCCGTTCGGCGGACGAATTTTTGGGCCAGTTTTCTGGCCTCCGCAGCGACATCGAACAGCGCCAGGAAGCTCTGCTGTTTGATCTGCGCCGCGCCGCCGATGATGCCCTAGACCGCTTTGCCACCGCCCGCACCGAGGTAGACAGCCGCCAGCGGGGCACCCTCGACGAATTTCAAGACCTGGCCCAACGCCTCCAGGCCCAGCTTGCCCAAATGGCCACGGAGTCGGAAATTCAGAAAAGCACCATCCTCAGCGATCTGGAGGCGACAGCGACGGCCTTCAGTCAACAGGTGCGCGTCCTGCAAGAGCAGGTAGGCGAACAGCAAATGCAGTCCCTCGACGGCCTGCGGGCCATGGAAGCGGCCTTTACCGACCAACTCGCCCAGGCGCGGGAGATGATCTTCACCAAGCGCGACCGGGTGCTGGATAAAATCGACACCTTCGACCGCCGCCTCAGCGAAGACCTAGCCAATTTGGAATCCGCCACCGCCGAACGCCAAGACCAGGTGCGGGCGAGGTTGGAAGCCCTAATGGCAGAGATGGGCGACCGCCTTACCCAACTGCAAGCCGATGTGGAGGCAGGGCGAGAAGTGGCCCTGGGGGATTTGGCCCTGCTCCAGCAAAGCTACAAGGTTCGCCTAGACGCCATCCAGGCCGAAGCCATGCGCCAGAAGTCCGACATTTTGGATCGCCTCGCGGAAGTCACGCCAGAGTACATCTCGGATGTATTCATGAGCGAAACCCGCCAGCAGTTCGAGACCGTCACCGACAAGCTCACCCGCCTAGAACTCAACCGCCCCGAACTGTTCCTCACCGCCGAAGAATACATCCAGGCGGGCGACCGCTACCTAGAAGCCGAAGACTACGACCTCGCCCTGGGTGAGTACGACAAAGCCCTGGAAATTCAGCCCAACAACGTCAATACCTGGCTAAATCGCGCCAAGGCCCAGCAGGCGTTGGAACAGCTTGAAGCGGCGGTGACTTCCCTAGATCGCCTGCTCACCATCAGCCCTCGCCATCACCTGGCCCTTTACCAAAAGGGCTTGCTGTTGCGCGAACTGCGCCGCCCCGAAGATGCCCTAGAGGTGTTTGAAAAACTGGTGGACATCACCCCCGAAGACCCCAAAGTTTGGCTAAATCGGGGCATGGTGCTGAGTCGTCTGAAGCGGCGAGAAGATGCGATTACGGCCTTCGATAAAGCCCTAGAAATCAACCCTGAATACCACGAAGCCTGGGTGAATCGAGGGGTATCCTATGGCATTTTGCAGCAGCACGAAGAAGCATTCCAGTCCTTTGATCGCGCCGTCGAAATTCAGGCTAATGACGCCATTGCGTGGCTAAATCGCGGCCTTTCTCTGCTGGAACTAGAGCGCTACGAAGACGCTCTTTCCTCCTTCGATAAAGCCACCCGTTTCAATGGCGAATTGCCCAAAGCCTGGGATAATCGCGGCTTAGCTTTAGTCAAACTGGGGCGTGACGAAGAGGCAATCAAGAGCTTCGATAAAGCCATTGCCCTCGACCCCGATTATGCCAAGGCCCACTACAACAAAGCCCTCTGCTACGCTCTCCAGCGGGAATCTGACATGACTCTGGAATGCCTCCAACAGGCCGTTCGCCTAGACCCCGACTACAAAGAAGAAGCCCGCACCGAACCCGCCTTCGACGATCTCTGGAGCGACAATTGGTTCCGCGAACTGGTGGAGAAATAGGCTGCACTTGCTGATCACTACATGTAGGTCTGTTCTGTGCGGCAAGAGTAGTGCTTTAGCCGCATGGCATCGCGCACTTGGTCAAGCAGTCGCTTGGGCGGGGGAGTCAATTCATCCACAGGTAAGCCTTTACTGTCTCTAAGGAAATCTTAAGTTGCAAGGCTCCTAGGGCTTCGGGTGTTTATACTGAAACTTTCCACCTAAGACCCCGTATGAGGGTATTAGGCGGAAAGTTTCCCTCTAATAAGTAGTTAGATAGTTTAAGCCCTAGTTGACGGTGTATATCAAAATCATTTGTTAAGCCCTAATGTGCAGTCATGATGATTTACAGGGTAGTGAATTTCATTAAAGGACAGAGGAAAAGATGCACTCATCCCTTTCTGCCAGCTTCTTTCTGCCTCGGCGATTGTAGTCATGGATGAACACCCAGATCACACCGAGCCCCAACATCGGTCTTTAGTAGTCACCCCATAAGAACCGCCTTTAGAATGAGAAGGCAAGAGAAGTCAAATAAGACTTACTGAAAAAATTAGTGAAAGAAACTTACATATCCATCAGCAAAATCTTCTTCATGTAAACGGTTTGTACTAACCCCTACATCTTTCAGGTAAGTTTTAACCATTTCTTTAAGCCCAGCAGGACCACAGATATATATCTCCGGATTTGTCTGACCTTGAAGGGACTGAGCAAGAATGTCTCTATCCAAGCGTCTTTGCCCGCTGATAAAGTCTAAAGCTGTAAAATTACCATATCTGTCCTTAAGATCCTTGATCTCTTGAGAAAAGATTGCACTCTCCCTGCTTTTGTTGGCATAAAGTAGAACCACCTTACTATTTTTTTCCGTTTCCAAGATCGATCTAACCATTGAGTAAATAGGTGTAATACCACTGCCTCCAGCAACTAGTAGGTAATCCTTGTTCTGGTTGGAGTCAAGCCATACATTAAATTGTCCCCAAGGATATAAAGCCTGAATTTCATCACCCACTTTGGCTTCATTTCTAAGATAAGTAGTCACTACACTATGCTGCTTTACCGTGATTCGCAAAAAATTATCTAGCACTGGAGAACTGCTGAGAGAAAAAATACGTTCGTATACCTTATTTCGAACGTTGATACGGAGATTGATGTGTTGCCCTGGCAGATAGTGATAGAAGTTTTCGTCTTCAGGCTCGAAATAAATGGAAGTGGTTTCATAAGTCTCAGGTACAATCTTAGAAATCTTGAGTGTTCTGTATATTGAATTATCAACAACCTTCACTGATTTTCTGCGATTCTTTACTTGGCTCACCACTCGATCATAATCGTTAAATTCTGTACCAAAAACAAGATCCCAGAATCTCAAAGACAGCCCGTAATTGCCGTTGTACCTTGTATGGTGCTGATTGTGATGTGTACTATTAACTAGATATTTGAGCGGTGTTCTCTCAAAAAACTTTGGATAAAACTCATATCCAAGATGAGATTTGATGTTATTTAATAAACCTACAACCTGATTGACTCCGATGGCTATTATGCTAACCGGAAACAGAAAAATTGATACATAAATCCAGCCTGAAAGGATTAAAGGTTCCAGAAAATGGAATGATAGCGTAGTGTAAGGCGTGGTATCTAAGCTTTGATGATGAACCGCATGAATATACCTGTAAAGTGTTGGCTTGTGAAGCCATCTGTGTGCAAAATAAAACCAAGCATCGCCCACGAGCCACAGTATCACGACATTGAAAATTAAATATCCGATTCCATACTGGTTTGGATCCACGTAGATTTTGGTGTAACCCATTTGCTGCAAGATCAGAATGATGGGAGTTGTAACCAAACCTACCAATATTACAATGATGCTGTTTTTGATTTCTTGCCAGATTTGTACTGAGCCAGCACGCTTAATAGGTTGAATACGGAACCGTTGAAATCTAAGGGAAAAGATCTCCCAAACAACCAAGTATACAATCGTTATTACCAGCATTTGAGATACAAACGACTGGAAAAAGCTCTGAATAACCGATGCAAAAAATTGATGGATTTGCTGTGAGTCCATGTTAGTGCCTACGAATTATTTCGGTTAACTTCTTGGAGCATAGCAATCAGTTTTTCAGTGTGATTTACACCAAAAAAGACCTCATTTGCTTTTCCGAGCACGATAGCCGTATCTTTTGCTAGAGCTATGCCCGCCTCGGTTATCTCAACTTTTTTAGCCCGTGGATCAGAAGCGACTTGGCGAGTTATCCACTGCTTCCTCTCTAGACTTTTTAATATCTTGGAGGTATTCATTATTGACCCTCCCGTCACCCGAGCTATATCAACTTGAGTGACTTCACTCAGCCTTGCAGATAATTGCAAGATTGAGATGAGATGAAAACACTCTCCCTGGTTAGTATCAAACTCCTTGAGCTGTTGATTGACGTACTTTTCCCACTTATTCGACAATTGCCAAATCAGAAACCCTGCAAAATCCTCTGGGTTGGGAGCGTTTACGAATAGTTGATCGACATCCACTATTATCACCTTGTTTAATATAAACTAGTTTATCATAAATGGCCAAGGCTTACTCTCGAACGTCGCTGTTTGCGCTGAGATGAGGTCTAACAAGGCGATGAAGCGGCGAGTAGAGCTTTTGTACTTCGTCTCTAGCTTTCTTGTCGCCGCTTATCTTTGCCGTTAGCCCTCAAGTCCCCGGTTGAGGTAGCCATCAAGTTAGTCTGTTCTTGCTGAAGCTTTGTTAGCCTGTAATCCAGATAAAACGCGGTTTCTAGAGATGGTGAGAGGAAGCCGTAAAGCTATAGTTGAGCCTGTCTCTGGCAGTATGCACGGATGTACACACTACAATTGAGATGGTTTACCAGTGGAATAGAGATAAGGCAGCGGCCAACCTGCGTAAGCATGGCATTGACTTTGCTGATGCTGTGTCCGTTTTCTCCGACGATCTAGCCCTTACCATTCCAGACGAGCGATTTGACGAAGAGCGGTTCGTCACGATTGGACTAGATGGGTTCGGTCGGGTTCTGGTAGTCGTCTATACCCTGCGAGGCGAAGCGATTCGGATCATCTCAGCCCGCAAAGCAAGCAGACAAGAGCGGCAGCAATACAAGGAAGGATAACTATGGAAGCCGAATACGATTTCAGTCAGGGAAAGCGAGGCGCGGTTGACCCGACGCCATCAGGCAAAACGCGTATCACGATCCGGCTTGATGATGACATCCTGGCATGGTTTCGCGAACAGGTTCATAGTGCAGGCGGGGGAAACTATCAAACCTTGATCAATGAAGCCCTACGTCAACATATTCAAGCCATTCGCCAACCCCTTGAGGAAACCCTACGAAAAGTAGTTCGTGAAGAACTTGAACGCATTGAGAGGTAAAGCTGTTGCTGAGAGCTAA
>CAZWNR010000155.1:0-8178 GCA_964635665.1 uncultured bacterium
TCGAGCGACTACCCTACCGTCGCCCGGTGCTAGGGCCAACCGAAGTCATCGAGACCCTCGCGGTCGATCAAATGCGCGATTTCCACAGTACCTGGTACCAACCCCAGAGCATGACCGCCGTAGCCGTCGGCAATCTGCCCGTGGAGGAACTCATCGCCACCGTGGCCGAGGGTTTTGATCAGGCCGTCAGCCAGCGGCAATGGCAGCGGCATCCCTCCATTGACCAGTTTAAGCCCCTGCTGGACTACGACCTAGAAAGCCCTTTTCCCACCATTCAGCGAGTGGTTCACCTCGATCCCACCCTGACCCAAGCCCGCCTCACCCTAACGTGGCGGGTACCAGGACTGGTGGATGTGGAGGATACCTACGCCCTAGATATTCTGGCCTCGGTGCTGGGCCGGGGACGCACCTCCCGCCTAGTCAGCGACCTGAGGGAAAACCGCAAGCTCGTGAGCAGCATCGGCTGTAGCAATATGACCCTGGCCTACCAGGGCGCGTTTATGGTGTCGGCCAAACTCGACCCAGAGCACCTAGACACCGTCGAACGGGCCATTGCCGACCACGTTCAATCGGTTATCAATACCCCCGTTAGCCCAGCGGAACTGCGGCGGGTGCAAACCCAGGTGGCCAATCGCTTCATCTTTGCCAACGAGACCCCCAGCGACCGCGCCGGACTCTACGGCTTTTACCACACGCTCACCGGTGATATCACCGATGGCCTCCGCTATCCCAACCACATCCAGCGCCTCACCATAGCCGATGTGCAGCAAGCTGCCCAGCAATTTCTCTCCGCCCAGGCCTACGGCGTGTCGGTAATTCGGCCCCAATAGCCTGCCGCCGCCGATAGCCCCTCTCCTGACTACTCCGGCGGACTGGGGGGTTGTCCCCGTGTAGGCGCTCCCCTCAGCCAGCCTGTCATCCTGTTCAATCAGGGCCTTGGGGTGTCCCCGAGGCGACTGTGCCCCTCGGGGGATGAACAGCACAAAACCGAGACCATGTTAGGAAATGCTGACAATGTCAAGGAAATTTCCGTTTTGGTATACCACTATTCAGAAAATCTGTTTATTCTGACTGAAGAAAGTTTACGTTGATCCGCTTTCACCTTGTCGCCTCTGTGATGGCATTGCCGATCTTCATTGCTCCATGGCTTGTCTTGAGGAAACGGCCCTTCGGCAGTTCTTCACCCCTCGATAGTCTTTTATCTACCCACCCATAGCCCGTACCGGGAACAGCAGGTTTCTGATGGATTGCAGCACCATTCAGTTCAAGTATGCCGACCAGTTTTCTGAGGCCGACTTGGCCCAGGTGATTCGTCTGTTTCGGGCAGCGGCCTTTTGGGCACAGGATCGCACCGAGGCGGACATGGCCACCGCCATTGCCCACAGTTTTCCGGTGGTAACAGCCTGGGATGGCGAGGTGCTGATGGGCTTTGCACGGGCCACCTCCGATGGCGTGTTTCGGGCCACCATTTGGGATGTGGTGATCGATCCGGCCTACCAAGGCGGCGGACTGGGTCGCAAAATGGTGGAAACCCTGCTCAGTCATCCCCACATGAGCCGGGTAGAACGGGTGTATCTGATGACCACTCGCCAGCAGGGCTTCTACCAGCGCATCGGCTTTGAGGAAAACCCCTCCACCACCATGGTGCTGTTCAACACCACCACCGTAGAAATGCTGCCCGCCCTCGGCCAGCCCGAAAGCGTCACCGCCCTCACCGCCTGACCCATCGGTCGGCTGGGTGGCCCTGGAGACGAGGACCGCAGGGATTGGCTAGATCCCCCGAGGCGACCCGGTGGCGTACGTTACTATTTAAAAATCTTTCAATCAACCCGACGTTTTCAGCGAATTGGGTGCGTTAGGCTCAATTTGTTTCCCGTTGCACGTTCCCTAGGCTATGGCTATGCAGCAAACCCAAGACCTACATGTTGTTGAGACCCGTCCCCTCGTTAGCCCAGCCCTGCTGCACCACGAGTTACCGATGACCGCCGAGGCAGCGGCCCTGGTGTCTGAGGCAAGGGATCGCATTCGCCACATTCTTTACAACGAAGATCGTCGTCTGTTGGTGATCGTTGGGCCCTGCTCGGTACACGATGTGGATGCCGCCTACGAGTACGGCCAAAAGCTGGTGAACCTGCGCCACGAGCTATCCGGCCAGCTAGAAATCATCATGCGGGTCTACTTTGAAAAACCTCGCACCAACGTAGGCTGGAAGGGCTTGATTAACGACCCCCACCTCGACGGCAGCTACGACATCAACACCGGACTGCGCCTCGCCCGCAAGCTGCTGCTCGATTTGGCCCACCTGGGTCTCCCCTCCGCCACGGAACTGCTGGATCCGGTGACACCCCAGTACATTGCGGACGTAATTGCCTGGACGGCCATTGGAGCCCGCACCACCGAAAGCCAAACCCACCGAGAAATGGCCTCCGGGTTGTCCATGCCCATCGGCTTCAAAAACAGCACCGATGGCAGCCTGCAAGCGGCGGAGAACGCCATGGTCGCCGCCAGCCAGCCCCACCATTTTCTGGGCATTAACCACCACGGCTTGGCCAGCATTGTCACCACCACGGGCAATCCCGACTGCCATTTAGTGCTGCGGGGGGGCAAGGGTGGCCCCAACTTCAGCCAAGCCCACGTGGAAAAAGCCGCTGAAGAAATGGCCAAACTAAAGCTGAATCCGCGCATGATGATCGATTGTAGCCACGCCAACGCCAACAAAGACCACACCCGCCAGGTCTCGGTACTAGAGGACGTGGCTAGCCAGGTGCGGGGCGGATCTCGCCACATCCTTGGGGTGATGATTGAAAGCCATCTGAAGGCGGGCAACCAGCCCATCCCCGACAACCTGCGGGAACTAACCTACGGCCAAAGCATCACCGATGCCTGTGTGGATTTTGAAACCACGGCCACCATGCTGCGGCAGTTGGCCAGCGCCGTGGAACCGTCCCTAGTGACCACCCCCTAGCCTATTGCCAGAACTCCCAGGGAGATGGCCCCTAGGGGGAGATCCCTAGGGGCAGGGGATGTTGACACATCGCCCTGCGGGCACGACGTCCCCAGGGTGATCCCTGTTAGGGGCTCGTGACTAGTCACGAATTCAACCCTGGTTGATCACGAATCCAACCCCAAAGGGGCCTCCGATTCGCTAGGCTAGGGCAGGAACTTTGCTGGGGGTGTTCAGTCTCTGGATGGAGCACTCCGCACTAGGTGATTGGATACGCGGGTTCGCGGTTGTTCAGGTTTTAGCAGGTTGGCGAGGGTCAAAGGTCACGATGAAATTGTTGAAAGGGCTACCCATCAACCCAGCGGTGTTCAAAGGGGTTCCTGCCGTTTTGCGTCAGCCCCAGTGGGTGGCGGCGCTTGTGTCCGTGGGATTCCATGGGGCGTTGTTTGCCGTAGGGCCGTCGTTTTCAACCTTGCAGGGGATGGCCCAGGAGGCCCCGGGTTTTGGGGAGGACCTTGAACGTCGGGTGCCGATGATTGAACTCACCCCCGAAGAGCAAAATCGACTCCCCGACTTCGACAGCCCGGCCTATTCTCTTCTGCCCGAGGGCTTTTTGCCTGGGGATAGCGACAATCTGGCCAACCTGTTTCCGCCCGCTGGGGATCGCCTGGGCAGTTCATCGTTTAACCCTTTTCCCGGGGGGCTGAGTTCCGTGCCCCGCCTGCCAACCTCCCAGTCTCCCTTGGGTGCCCCCATCACGGTTAGCCCTTTCTCCTCTCGCCTGGGGCGCAATTCCATTGTGATTCCCCCTCCCGCTGGCGGTCGCCGTAACCCACCTGTTCCGGGCAACCCAGATAGAACACCCGCAGAGCAGGAAGAGAGCAATACCAACGCCTCTACCCCAACCACGACCGCGCCCTCTCGGGAGCCCAGCGCCCAAGATCTGCGCCCTAGGGAAGGGGATGTGGCCACGGAGGATACTCCCGATTCCCCCAATGATCGCGATCAAGCTGAGAATGTGCCACCAGAGGTGGAGCGTTCCCAAGATCTGATCGCACGGGTAGAGTACAGCAGCGACCTTACAACCGCCGATGAGGCGGAACGTGCCCTCGCAAGCTGGACGAGTACGGTTGCTGAGCAGTTGGGCGAAGACCCCGTCTTAGCCGAGGATACCTTTGCGATGGAGGTACCCTACGATCTGCGAATCTGTCTCACCCCTGAACCAGGGGATGGCCTGCTGGGGTTTGTGTTGCTACCAGGGGAAGAGCCCGACACGGTAACCATTTCCACCACGGTTTTGAAAAGTACAGGCTATTCCTTCCTCAATCAATCCGCAGCCCAGAGTCTGCAGGCCCTAGCAGCCAATTCCGAAACGCCCCTAGCCATGGGCACACTCTATCGGGCTGTGGTCAAGGTGCTGTACAGCGACGACGATTGCGTGACCACCGATGCCATCCTCAAACGGGCTGAGGATGATACAACGCCCTCCGCCCCCAACGAATCCACCCCTGAGTCTGAAGAAAACTCCGGGGAAGAGTAAGCATCGCCCCACAGCAATCTCCCTCGGCCTAAGGCTGGCGTGGGTTCCTCCACCATCGCCAAGCCATATAAAAGGGGCTGACTAGGCTGTACAGGTAGAGCGTCATCTCACAGGCGGTAACGGTGTCGGTCATCACCTGCTGCCGATGGTGCAGTAAATGACGCAGAATTTTGCGTCCATCGTTGGCCATGTAAAGGGGCGTCATCAGCGGTCGTTGCCAAGGGGGCACACTCAGCATCCGGGTGCGATGGCGGCTGAGACCAATGCCTCGGCACAGACGAATCAGGTAGTCTCGCTGCAGGCGATGGGCCGGAATGTTGTGGCTGACGCGCATGGCCGGGTTGTACCAGATTTCCCAGCCCTGGCGCTGCATGTATAGCACCACCTCTAGATCTTCCCCCGCCGCCCGATCCCCAATCGCTGTTCCTAGGGAGAGCACCGGGGGCACGGTATCTAACCAAGCCTGGCGCTTCACCACTAGCCCCGCTCCGGGGGGTAGCACCTTTCGTTCAGGGCGATAGATTAGGGGTTGCGATCCCCGCTCCGTTAGGGCCAGTAGGGCGGCGATGCGGTCAAAGTGCGGCGGTGGACTGGCCTCGAAATTGCCCTGAATGCGGCTACCGTAGGCGGCGGCTTCGGGGTGGGTATGGCCAAATTTGTAGGCATTGATCACCCACAGCAGGGAGGGAATGTTGTCGTCATCCAAGAACCCCACCAGCGGGCTACGGGCTATTTGGATGGCCTGCTGGCGGGCAAAACTCGCCCCCTGCTGAGGCTCAAAGGCATAGCGGAGGGGAATGTCGCGGGGCCACTGCGCCCGCATTGATTCCACAACGGCGGCGGTGCCATCGGTGCTGTTGTTGTCCACTACAATCACTTCCCAGGCCAGGGGTTGACCTTGCAGTTGCCACAGCAACCCTTTGAGCACATCCGCCAGGCGATGCTCACCGTTGTAGGTACAGATGGCCACGGAAAAATCCAGGGGCAATTTCTCCGGCAAGGCTTCCGCTACCTTCAGCCGCAGTCGTCGAATTAAATCTTGGGTATAGCGCGGGAGTGGTCTAGGGACAGAAGCCCGGCCCAGGGATCGAGCCAAGGAAGCAGGGTGGTGCTTGGAGGCGGTGGCCGAGGAGGGGGACTGCGGCGAGATAGACGGCGATGGGGAACGCTGATCCATAGGACTCACAGAGGGACACGACCGGCCCCATAGGGCACAGATCTAGCATTCCCATCCAGGCCCCTTAACCAACAAACATCCCCAGCACCAACCATAGCCGCAGGAACGCCTGCCAAGGATAGAAACGTTCACGTCTGACATCGCGATCTTGAGGCCGAGAGTTCCGCTCCAGTCGCCTTGGGCTACCCACCACTTACCGGAGGAATCAGCACCACCTCATCCCCTGGGGCGAGGGGGGTATCGGCCTCAACAAATTGCAGATTCAGGCCCAGGCGAGTTTGAGCACGCCAGGGTTCTAACCGGGGATGGTCGGCTAAGGCACGATCTAGCACCGCTCGCACCGGGCTATGGGGCGGAAACTCCCACTGCACCTCCGGCACCCCGTAGGCTTCTTGGTAAATGGAAAAGAGCTTCACCGTAACGGTAATCATGTCCATGGCAAACGTTGCTGAAACGTAACTTGTGGGTATTCCTCAACCCTACCCTGCCCTACACTCAAAAGATACGTGAGACAGACCGGGATGTGCCCAGGGTGCTGGTCGTGCTGGCCTAGGTTCTGGCCTTGGGTCATGTTGATCTGGCCAGAGCGTCCCGATGCTTTCCCCGTGAGGTGTTTTTTGATTCACCATAGTCACTCCCACTCCCGTGTTTCCGACCATGGACACGGCCATGGCCACCACGTCCACCATCACCCCGATCCCAATCACCACACCCGTGCCTTTCAAATCGGCATTGTTTTGAATATTGGTTTTGTGATCCTCGAAGCGGCCTTTGGCTGGTTCAGCCAATCCCTGGCGCTGCTGGCGGATGCAGGCCACAACCTCAGTGATGTGTTAGGGCTTGTACTAGCCTGGGGAGCCAGTTACTTGGCCCAGCGTCCCCCTAGCCCCAACTATACCTATGGACTACGGCGCACCCCCATCTTGGCCGCATTGTTCAACTCCATGCTGCTGTTACTGGCCGTAGGGGGGATCGCCTGGGAAGCCCTGCGGCGGTTACAAGACCCCACCCCAGTACCAGGGATTACCCTAATTTGGGTGGCAGGCGTCGGCATTGTGATCAACACGATCACCGCATGGCTGTTCTTTTCCGGCAGTCAGCACGATCTCAACATTCGCGGAGCCTTTTTACACATGGCCGCCGATGCCCTAGTTTCGGTGGGAGTAGTGCTGGCGGGGGTAGCGATTTTGCTGACGGGCTGGCTTTGGTTCGATCCAGCCATCAGCCTGGTGATTGTGGTGGTGATTGTGGTCGGCACCTGGCATCTGTTCCGTGATGCCCTCGGCCTGATTCTTGATCGTGTCCCCAAACATATCGAGCCGCTAGCGGTACGTACCTTTTTGCGAGAACTACCAGGGGTGGACGACGTTCATGATCTCCACATTTGGGCCATGGGCACCACCGAAACCGCCCTCACTGCCCATTTGGTGATGCCCACAGGTAGCCCAGGGGACAGCTTTTTGGCTCAGGTCAGCGACGACCTGCACCACCATTTCGAGATCGACCACGCCACCCTGCAAATCGAAACGGGCGACGACCAATACCCCTGCCGCCTAGAACCCGATCACCAGGTTTAACGCGATATCGTGTTTCCTCATAGGAATGAGACAAGCTAGACCCTGAAAACCTCGCTCAAGTCGTTTTTTAGTCTCAAGCTTAATGGGAATGACTATCGCAGCTTTCACTTGGGTGAAGTATATTGCGGTGATCCCCCCTGCCCCCCCTGATAAGGGGGGTACAGCGTGAAACTTAAACCACTAGGTGCTGGAGGGATTTAGAACTCAGCAACGGTGTATCTCACTAGCCAGCAGAACCCAGCAAAAAACCCTAGCCAAAACCTAGCTAGGGTGCAGAAAGTCCGGAGAAAAAGAGGCGGCTGGAGTTTCCCCCAGCCGCAAGGTTTATGCAATTAGGAGGCTGCTTGGCGTTCTTTAGCTTCCTTGATCACCGTTTCTGCCACGTTGGCGGGGCAGGGCGCATAGTGGGAGAACTCCATGGAGAACTGGCCGCGCCCGGAGGTCATCGTCCGCAGGTCACCGATGTAGCCGAACATTTCGCTCAGAGGCACATCCGCCTTCACCCGCACCCCGGTGAGGGTGGGATCCTGGGACTTGATCATGCCGCGCCGACGGTTAAGGTCGCCGATCACGTCGCCCATGTAGTCTTCGGGGGTGAACACGTCCACCTTCATCACCGGCTCTAGCAGTTGGGGGCCAGCCTTGGGCAAGGACTGACGGTAGGCCGCTTTCGCCGCAATTTCAAAGGCAATGGCCGAGGAGTCTACGGGGTGGAAGCCGCCATCGGTGAGGGTGACTTTGAGGTCTACCACGGGGTAGCCCGCCAGCGGCCCTTTGTCGATGCTGGTTTCAAAGCCCTTCTGCACCGCAGGCCAGAATTCGCGGGGCACGTTACCGCCCGTCACCTTAGACTCGAACTGGAAGCCGCTACCGGGTTCACCGGGCTCGACGATGTAGTCGATCTTGGCGTACTGACCAGAACCACCGGACTGCTTCTTGT
>CAZWNR010000156.1:0-8141 GCA_964635665.1 uncultured bacterium
GTCGCACCAGGAGGGTATACTCCGGCTCCTCGGCGGTTTCCCCCGGCTCGACGGGTAACTCCTGGGCCGGGGGCGGCGTTAGGGGCACCTGGTGCTGCCAGGGGGCCGATTCAAATAGTTCCGTATTGTCCCGGCGATTGGCCAGATCGGCCTCACTCAGTTGCTCCAGGTTGGACGGCGCATCTTCCCCTAGGGCGGCGGTGGGCAGGGGAATGGGCAGAATGCGATCCGTCGCGCGGTCAGCTTCGCCTAGGGCAGGCTCTGGCAAAACTAACCCTGTGGCGTCCTGAATGTCATCCCCCGTTTGCGGTGCGGGTGGCACCGTCGTCGAGGTGGCGGCGGCGGGACTAGGGGTCGACTCCGGTTCTGGACTGCCCTGGGCAGACCCCACAACCCCTAGGGCTCCAGCCAGGGTGATCCATAGCCCCAGCCCCAAGGAACGAGAGAACAGGGTGATCATGGCTGCTCCTCCCCAAAGGTTGGCGTTACGGCAAAGTTCATGCGAGCCATCCCTCCCGGCGACAGTCTCGCCATGCGAGAGACGCTGTTTTCCTCAATGCGGTAGAGGTTGGGGGCAAGGGTATAACCGGGCAAGCTATAGAGGTCGAGGGTTCCCACGCGGTAACCGGGCAGCACGTTGATCAGGGAAAAGAGTCCGTCGGCATCAGTGAGGATGCGGTTGCCGTCATCCATGAAGATCACGGCGTTGGGCACCCCTGGCTCCCCTGGCTGCTGCTGGCCGTCGAAGTTTTTATCCACAAACACTCGGCCCAAAATGGTGCCGCAGTCGGCCAAAATGCCGGGGCGCACCGTAATTTGGTAGGTCGCCACCACCGGGTCTGCCCCCGGAGTTGACGCCTGGGCAATGTTGCGCCCATCACCGCGCACCGCATCAGGGGTCATCAACACGGCGTAGGCCACGGAGATAGACTGCCCCGGTGGCAAGGCCCCAAAGGTGAGGTTGAGGGTGCTGTCGGTGGTAACCACCTGAGTCGGCGGGTTGGGCGTCGCCTGCACCGAGTTGGGCACGTAGGTTAACCCCCTTGGCAGTTGGTCAGTGATGGTGACGGGATCGGCGACCACCGTGGAGACATTGGTGACGACCAGTCGGTAGACCGCCACATCCCCCGGCTCTGCGGCAGCCCGATCCGAGGTCTTAATAATCTGAAGTTGCGGCGGCGGCGTAATGGTAATTTGGCGCGTTGCCGTGATGGCCGGAGACCCCGGAGTTGATGCCTGGGCCGTATTGATGCCGTCGCCCCGCACCGCATCGGGCGTGACCCTGGCCCCGTAGTTGACGGTGATCGACTGCCCCGGCGGCAAGGCCCCAAAGGTGAGGGTGAAGGTGTTGCCCGTATTCACCACTTGGTTTGGCGGATTGGGTGTCGCCTGAATCGAGTTGTCCACGTAGGTCAGGCCCAGGGGCAAGCGGTCGGTGATGGTGACCGGATCCGCGACCACCGTGGAGACGTTTGTCACCACCACTTGGTAATTGACCACCTCTCCGGGGGCAGCGGTCGTCCGGTTCGAGGTCTTCACCATCTGAAGCTCGGCCACCGGGGTCGGCGTAATGGCCACCTGACGCGTAGCCGTGACGGTTGGAGCTCCCGGCGTTGAGGCCTGGGCGGTATTAATGCCGTTACCTTGCAGGGCGTCGGGTGTCACCCTGGCCGCGTAGTTGACGGTGATCGATTGCCCCGGCGGCAAGGCCCCAAAGGTGAGGGTGAAGGTGTTGCCCGTATTCACCACCTGGTTTGGCGGATTGGGTGCCGCCTGAATCGAGTTGTCTACATAGGCCAAGCCCAGGGGCAACTGGTCGGTGATGGTCACCGGGTTTGCCACCACCGTGGAGACGTTCGTCACCACCACCTGGTAAGTCACCACAGCACCGGGCGTCGTCGTGGCCCGATCCGAGGTTTTCACAATCTGAAGCTGCGGTGGCGTTACCGGCGGCGGCACCACCCCAGGCACCACGGGCACTGTGGTCGTGATGGTAGGCGGGATCACAATGGGCGGCCCACCACCATCCGGAACGTAGGAGGCCAAAGCCTGGTTCTGAATCAGATTTTGCGGAGTCTGGGCATGGGCAATATCAATCCCGTGGATCCAATGACCACCCACGCCGCTAACCAGGATGGACAGGGCAAAGAGAAACCCCATCCATAGGTGTCGATAACGTCGTCTCACACTCACCCTCTGAGGTCACCCTCACACCGTCACTCGAAATCCAGGCAGTTGACGCTAAGGTTCAACTCACCCACCTATGACGTCGGAGCAAAGAACACTCCAACGGTCTTAACGCTCTGTCAACTGGCTTAACGCTCTGTCAACTGGTCAGCCCAGATCCCCTAACCTGGGGTAAAAGGATCTGGCCATGCTAATCCCCTGAGGTATGACCGTAATTTTACGGATGCCTTCTAAAAATTTCACAAAATTGCAAAAAAAATCAAAGCTTTCACCATCACGTTTGCTTAACATTCTGATACCTGCTCAGGAGCAGGCCCAGGCATAGCTTGCCTTCGCCCCCCATGACAGCGGCATCCCACCGCGTTTCCTGGGGGCCGTCCTTCAGCGCTAACTTTGGTAAAAAGTCAAGGCAGGCGACGGCGCAGGGGCTATGATCGAGCCATCCGGTGATCCGACGCCCCACCGCACCAGGACACCCCATGGTTTTACGGGATGAGCAACCACGATGGCGACCAATTTCTCTGCCGATATGGCTCCCCCTGGAGCCAATCTTCCGCCCAACAGCAGCTACACGCCTTTAGCGGGCAGCGAATCGCGGGTGGAAAGCCCCCGCTACCGATGTCCGGTGGCCAGTTGTCATCAAAACTGGTATCGCCATAGCAACGAAGAACCCATCCCCCACTGCCCCATTCACGATGTGGTGATGGTGCGCGATAGCAAGGTTCACTAGGCTTCGCTGGCCGCCACGACACTTCCCTGAACCACTAGCACAGCGCAGGGAGATCGATGCATCACATAGCTGCTCACGCTGCCCAAGAGCAATTCTCCCAGCCCGTGCATTCCGCGTCGTCCGATCACAATTAACTCTGCCGACCAATCTGTGGCTAGGGCGCAGATGGCTTTACCTGGATCGCCCACCAGTTGGGTAGCCGTGGTGGCAATACCTTGACGGCGAGTCTCCTCCGCCCAGGCTTGCAGTTGCGTCTGGGTTTGCTGCTGTATCCCCTCCCAGTTGGCCAGATAAATTTCGTAGTTCGGCAGGTTAACGGAGGATAGCGCACTGTCGATGGGCATGTAGATCGGGTCAGGGTAGCCACTCTGCACGGGAGACACCACATGCACAAGGTGTAGTTCAGCCTGGTGGGCCAGGGCAACGGCCTGGGCTTCGGCCAACACCTGGCTGGCCATCGCTGGGGATCGATCTACAGCCACCAAAATGCGCTTAAACATCGCTGTTCCCCCTTACTAACGGTCTGCTGCATCGAGCCAAGCCAGGGGATTTCCCCAAGCAAGGGCTTTACTCCAGCTTACCTAACCTCCGTGCAGAGGGGTTGGGGGTGTAGCTGGTTTCCCGCAAGGTGGGCGGCCAAGACATGGGGCTACTGAGGTAGCCCGTCCTGACTGACCTACTGTCCCGCCTCGACGGATAACTTAGCGAGGAGATCCTCCACGCGCACCTTAATTTCATCGCGCACCCGAGGGAAAATTTCCGGCTGTTCGGCGGGGTCATCCAGCTGCCAGTCGTCGAAATACTCGCGCATCAGCCAATCGGGGGGCAAATTCACCCCACAGCCGCAGAGGGAAATCACCGCATCAAAATCCTCCGGGTTAAACTCGGCCAAGGCGTTAGAGGTTTGCTGACGGATATCAATGCCCACCTCGGCCATGGCCGCGATGGCCTCTGGACGGACAGCACTAGCTTCTAGGCCAGAACTCACCACCTCAATTTTTCCATCTCCCAATGTTTTAGCGAACCCCTCCGCCATTTGAGAACGGGAGGAATTTTTCTTACACACAAACATGACGCGCTTCATGGAGAGTACTCCTAGGTAGAGGATGTATGGCTGGAGACATAAACGGGGCGATGGAATTTGGAGTTCCCCCTAGCCCCTCGTAAAGGGAAACCGGATGCAAAGTCCCCCTTCGTAGAGGGGATTTCGAGGGATCCTCCTCCCCTTAACCCAGGGGCCGCATACAGCGGGGATCTCGTAGGGTGGCTTTTTCGGGATCCCGGGGGAACCAAAAGGCCGTCCTTTTGCAAAATTCCACCAGCATCAACATCACCGGCACTTCGATTAATACCCCGACGACCGTGGCTAGGGCTGCACCAGAATTCAGCCCAAATAGCGTTACGGCAGTGGCAATGGCCACCTCAAAGTGATTGCTGGCCCCAATCAGGGCAGCGGGGGCGGCATCTTCGTAAACCATGCCTAACTTTTGAGCAGCCACGTAGGAGAGGCCAAAAATCACGTTGGTTTGAATCAACAGCGGCACCGCAATCAGCACAATATGCAGGGGATTGCGCACAATCAAATCCCCCTTAAAAGCAAACAGCAACACTAGGGTTGTCAGCAGGGCGATGACAGAAATTGGACTGAGGTATTTCAAAAACACATTTTCAAAATAGTCTCGACCCTTGTGACGCAAAATCCAGGTGCGAGAAATCGCTCCCGCCAGCAGCGGCAAGCCTACATAGACCAACACCGATAGCACAATCGTTTGCCAGGGAACCGTGAGGCTATTCGCCGCCAGCAGCCACCGACCCAACGGCGCATAGAGAAACAGCATGGCCAAAGAATTAACGGCCACCATCACCAGCGTATGCCCCTGGTTGCTAAAAGACAGATAGCCCCACATCAACACCATAGCGGTGCAGGGGGCAATGCCCAACAGGATACAACCCGCAATGTAGGAGTCGGCTAAGGCGATTTCGGTGCCACGAATGACTTCTGTTTCCGCCAGCAGGGGGCGAAACAATCCACCCAGAAAAACCTGAGCAAACAGCACCATCGTAAAGGGCTTGATCAACCAGTTCACAACCAGAGTTAGCATCACGGGTCGAGGGGTTTTTGCCGCTTTTTTGGCCTGGGAAAAATCAATCTTCACCATGATGGGATACATCATGAAAAACAGGCAAATGGCAATGGGAATAGAGACCTGATAAATACTCATGGCATCCAGCGCCACGGCTACCCCAGGGAACAACCGCCCCAGAATAATTCCGGCCACGATGCAGAGAAACACCCACAGGGTCAAGTAGCGCTCAAAGCGGTTGAGCTGCCCCCCCGCCTGGACGGCCTCGGGGTTAAGGCTGGGCTGAGAATCCATACAGGGCACACCTAAAACAACGAAACTTGATGCAACCCCTCCATCATTTCAAACTTTTTTGATTTGTCAACCCGTATTCGGTGAGCAGGGACGGGCAGGCAGCATAGGACTAAAGCAGCGAAAATCCGCCAAATACTGCTCTAGGGCTACTAGCTGGGGTAAGTTGAGGCTGTAGTAAATCCAGCGGCCCTCCTGACGAGTGCGCACCAGTTCCGCTGTTTTCAAGGTTTTGAGGTGAAAGGATAGCTTCGACTGGGCGATTCCCATTTGGTCGCAAAGGTCGCAAACACAGAGTTCCTGACTGCGCAGACGCTCCACGATCTCTAGGCGCAGAGGATCGGCTAGGGCCTTGAATCCCAAAACAATTAAGTTTGATGTGTTTGATATTTCCAGCATCCCGCCCCCTAGGGTTCTCCCTCAAGATACTGCCATTGGTGAAACATGGCAGCTTGACCGTAGGGGGTGCCGCCATCATCGGTTACCGTCCAAACGATGGCGTTTTGGATAGTGAATCGTCGCCCGGATTTGGCAATACGCACCCCCCCATAGTCGCGGATAAAGCCCTGTTGTGTGACGGCGGCCAGAAGTCTGGCCCGTTCTGCCCGGTTCGGAAGTTCTGCCGAAAGCCGCGAGGGCAGGGCGGTGAACTCCTCCCAAGACAGTTCAAACAAGCGCTGGGCGGTGCGGTTGGCATAGTTAAAAATGGGGTCGGCTTCGGTGCCGTGGGAAACCAACACAAAGGGCGCGTCGTACAGGGCTTGGGCCACCACCAGGCCAGAGAGCGTCGGATCGATTAACGATTCCCCCAGTAAGCGACGGAAACTTTTGCACAGTCGATCCCCATGCTCAGCCAGGTAAGCTAGATCTGGGATGAATTTGGCATTTTGCCCCATAATGTTTTCTCTAGACCTTAAACTAAACCCGATTAAGCCCCTCTGAACCAAAGTCTTCGTTCCCTGCCCCTGGGTTCAGGTCAACCTAAAAACCCCAATAATCTTTACATTAACGGGCCAGAATGCGGCGTTGATCCAGGCTTCACCCTACTTATTTTTTCATTCCCTGGCTCATCTAGATCACCGTGATGACCTTTCAGACCAATACATTTTTTGATTCTCCTCGACCTACAGTTCAGACTGTATAACTAGATACCACTGCCGTCATCTAAGGCGATGAAACCCTCGCCAGATCTCTATAAGGTCTGGCGTCCAGAAGAGGCTAATCTTCCTGTTTTTATCCGTCATAGAACCGTTTGTTGAAGATTTGAAGAAGATCTTACTTTTCGGTCTTGAATACAAGTCGGATAGGCAATTACCCTAAATTTAGAATAAGTTAAGGACAAGTTCGGGTCGATTCTGACGGTGATCTTCATGTACGGATGAAGTCGCTGGAGCTGAAGGCCGAAGGATTTATTTGTCCTCAGCTTCTGGTCTTTTCTATGGGTGCTAATAATGTCCGATGTGCTTAATTCAGTGGTGGTTGACATTTCATCTCAAGGCTCATCCCAGTCCCTTGATCAAGATCGTTTTTGTGAGGTGGCCATTTACCTACATCAAGTGCGGCTAACCCAAGGACTAAGCATTACTGATGTAGCTCAACGGAGTTCCTTGGCCCCCTTCCTCATCCAAACCATTGAACGTGGCGACTTCCAGGGTCTACCAGAGACCTTACCCAGCGGTGTTTGTATTCAGCGCTATGCCGATGCCCTAGGGCTGAAGGGATCGGAGGTAGCCAGCGGGCTGTCGCGGCGGGCCAGTGCGCGGTAGCCCAGTGAGCGACGGAGGCAGGACTGGCTAAGGATGTCGAGAACACTGCGCTGACCCACGCAACAGGGTAAAATCTGACCTTGGTTGAGCAACTGAGAGGACAGACCCCTGAAAACCCGCATCATTATCGTCCGCCACGGGCAAAGCACCTATAACCAGCTTAAGCGCATCCAAGGCCACTGCGACGAATCGGCCCTGACGTCTAAGGGAGAGGCCCAGGCGCTTCAGGTGGCCCAGGCGCTGGGGGGCATCCCCTTTGATGCGGTCTGGTGTAGCCCTCTCCAGCGGGCGAGGAAAACCGCCGAAATCATCACCGCCGAGCTGCAAAAAAGTCTGCCCAACCTGGCCCCTCCCCAAACCACCGACGACCTGAAGGAAATCAGCCTGCCCCTATGGGAGGGAATGCCCTTCACCGAGGCCGAGGCCCAATTCCCAGAAACCTTCCGCCAGTGGCGCACCGATCCGGCCAACTTCGTCATGGCCATCCCCACGGCAGACGGCGGCACCGAAGACTTTTATCCGATTCGTTCCCTTTACCAGCAGGCGGCGCGGTTTTGGCAAACCCTGCTGGCCCAGCATGAGGGACAGACCGTTTTGGTCGTTGCCCACAGCGCCATCAACCGTGCCCTAATTAGCACCGCCATCGGCCTAGGGCCAGATCATTTCAACCAGCTAAACCAAGCCAACTGCAACATCAGCGTGCTCAACTTTGAGGGCGGCTGGAACGGCCCGGTGCAGGTGGAGGCCATGAACCTAACCAGCCACATGGGTAGCCCGCTACCGGAGATGCGCAAGGGCCACCGGGGGCCGAGGCTACTGCTGGTGCGCCACGGCGAAACCGAGTGGAACCGTCAGGGGCAGTTTCAGGGCCAGATTGATGTGCCCCTCAACGATAATGGCCGCGCCCAGGCCCAAAAGGCGGCAGAATTCCTCAAGTCTGTCCAAATTGACGCGGCCTACACCAGTTTCATGGCCCGTCCCAAGGAAACCGCCGAAATTATCCTTCAGCATCACCCTAGCCTGGAATTACACAGCGTCACCGACCTGCAAGAAATTAGCCACGGCGAATGGGAAGGGCTCTAC
>CAZWNR010000157.1:0-8138 GCA_964635665.1 uncultured bacterium
CAGAAGACTTCTTAGCTGCCGAATAAGACAGCTCTGTTAAGCACGAGTACAGGGATGTGGACGTTTATGCCATGGTCGGTGGCACCGATGCCCACAACCAAATTGCGGGCAATCTGTATGCGTTACTGAGAACTCACCTACGCGGTAGTGGCTGTCGTACCTATTTCGCGGATGTCAAAACTCGGATTGAGACGCGAAATTGCTTCTACTATCCCGATGTCATGGTCACTTGCGACGACCGGGACATAGCCCTCACTACTTATAAACAGCATCCCTGTCTGATTGTGGAGGTGTTGTCCGAGAGCACTGAAGCCTTTGACCGGGGCAACAAGTTCGCCGACTACCGCCATTTGGAGAGCCTGGAAGAGTACGTGCTGATCTCCCAAACGCGGCAGCAGGTGGAGGTTTTTCGTCGCAATGATGAGGGGCTGTGGGTGCTGCATCCCTACGGTGAAGGGGATCGAGTTGTTCTTCCCAGCGTGAATTGGGAGGGGGAGATCGCGGATTTCTATGAGGATGTGACCTTTCCTGAACCTGAAGTCCTTGAAGCAGTGCGATAGAAACAGACCCCTGGTTTCTTCAAGAAGCCGGGGGTCTAGGTTTGCTAGTGGGTGATTTCAAATTCGGGGTAGGCCTCCATGGCGTGTTCGCCAAGGTCTAGGCCGTTATGTTCTTCGGTGGCGGAGACTCGGATACCGATGGTGGCCTTGATGAGCAGCCAGCTGACGAGGCTAAACAGTACGGTAAATGCCGCTACGGCCATAATTCCCAGCAGTTGAATCAGGGTTTGAGTCGGCCCGCCGCCCATAAACATACCTGCTAGGGGGCCACCGTCGGTGTCGTACCAGGGGTAGATGCCGGGGCCAACGCTGAACAGACCCACCGCTAAGGTGCCCCACACGCCACAAACGAGGTGGACGGAGATGGCCCCTACGGGATCATCAATTTTGAGGCGGTCGATCAGCGTTACGGAGAACACTACAATCACCCCAGCCAGCAGGCCAATCAAGGCCGCACTGCCAATGTTGACGTAGGCACAGGATGCCGTGATAGAGACAAGGCCCGCTAGAACGCCGTTGATAATCATCGACAGGTCGGGTTTGCTGAGGTAAATCCAGGAGGTGACGGTGGCGGCGAGGGCACCCATGGCCCCAGCCAGGTTCGTGGTGACAACAATGTGGCTGATGGCGAAGGGATCGGCAGCCATGGTGGAACCAGGGTTAAACCCAAACCAGCCCAGCCACAGAATCAAACAGCCCAGGGCGGAAATACTGAGGTTGTGCCCCGGCATGGCTACTGGGCGCTGCTGGTAACGTCCGATGCGGGGGCCCAGCAGAATGGCCCCAATCAACGCCGCCCAGCCACCAACGGAGTGAACCACGGTGGATCCGGCGAAGTCGTAAAATCCTAGATTCGCCAAAAAGCCGTTCCCCCAAACCCAATGGCCTGTAATCGGATAGGAGATACCTACCAGCAGCAGGCTAAACACAAAGAAGGCGAGGAACTTAATTCGTTCCGCTACTGCCCCGGAGACGATGGTGGCGGCGGTGCCGGCAAAGGCCAACTGAAAGAAAAATTTGGCCTTGAGGGGCACCCCAGCCCAACTGAGGGAGTCGTAGGCTCCTTGGTAGTCGGCTCCGGTGACGGGGCTGTTGTCGGCACCGCTGAGCAAAAAGCCGGAATAGCCTAAGACCCCGTTGCCATCACCAAACATGAGCCCAAAGCCCAGCACCCAAAAAGCCAGGGTTGATAGGCCGAAGACAATCAGGTTTTTGGCCAGCAGGTTAACCGCGTTTTTGCTGCGGCAGAATCCGGTTTCTAGCATACAGAACCCGGCATTCATGAAAAATACCAGAAAGCCTGTGACCAGTACCCATAGGGTATCTACCGCCACCTGAAGGGATTCGGGGGTGAGGGTCGTGGTAGTTGCCATGACTGAGGATTCCACCTGGGCTAAGGCCGCAGGGCTGATGGCCGCCGCGCTGCCAATACTCAACCCTAGTGCCCAGGTGAGGACCGTTACCCATCGCTTTTTTCCCCTCACCATGAAGGGAAGATACACACCGATACACTGCTGTCCCATGGGATGTTTTGATCTCCAACGCCTAATCCTTCAGGACTATACCAACTGCGGGAAATTCTGAAGTAGCGGTATACCCCATTACCCAGAGGATTTCCCGTAGTTCGCAGCGTGGCACATCCGTGCAAACTTGGGGAACCCTTGTATTCTGGTAGTAGCGGATTGATGGCAGGTAGCCCCATGAGTGAATGGCTTGACCACAGCGTGATTGTGGATGTGAATGTTCCGGTAGAGACCTCCTGGGATCTCTGGTGCGATCTAGAACAAATGCCCAAGTGGATGAAGTGGATTGATTCCGTCCGCATTCCGCCTGATAATCCGGAACTTTCGGAATGGAAACTGGCCTCACGGGGGCTGGAGTTCACCTGGCGTTCCAAAATTACCAGCCTAGTGACCCACCAAATTATTCAGTGGGAAGCCATCGATGGCCTGCCCAACAAAGGGGCAATTCGGTTTTATGACCGCAAGGAAGGCCAATCCAGCGTCAAGCTGACAGTGTCCTACGCGATCCCTTCGATTATTAAATGGATGGACGGGCTGTTTTTGGGGCGATTGGTGGAGGCCACGCTTCAGTCTGATCTTGACCGCTTCCGTGACTATGCCCAAACCCACTATCAGCCCCCTGCCGCCTAGGACTAGGTGGAGGGGATGGATGGAATCCAGAAAAGCCTTGACAATCTAATTCTGGAGACCCTCTTCTTGCAGGACTTGGGCTGGGAGCCTGTGGCTGAGGCTTGGCCCGATGACGCTTCTCCGATGTCGCTGAGGTTGGCCCAACGGGGGACAGCGACGGTTATTTTGGCGATGGTGGATGGGTGGCAGGCTGGGTCAGAGAGTCGAGGGGGGCTGGAATCTCGCCTACAGCAGATCGCTTCCACGGTGGTGGATCCCCTGGTGATTATCATGGCCGAGGATGGCCATCGCAGCCTGTGGGCTTGGCGCACCCACCCAGATCGGGCTGCCCCCTGGCGATTGCGGGTGGTGATCCGAGGCCAAGGGGATAGAATCTGGGGCAATCGCCTACGGCGGCTGCACTGGGCGCATCAGGACAGGTTCTCTTCCCTCGGATCGGCCCTGAATTGCGACGACCTACCCGCCACCGCCGACCGTTATCAGGGCTTTCAGCGAGGCTGGCACACCTTAACCCAGGCCTTGGGCGACTGGGCCCCCATGGCCGAACGGCGCAGGTTTGCCCTCATTCTGATGCTGCGGTTGATGGCGGTAGCGGCCCTACAGCAGCGGGGCTATCTGGGGGGTGATGAGTGGTATTTGCACAACCAGTTTGGCCAAAGCCAGCAGCGGGGCGCGGATCGCTTTTTTGTGGATATCCTTCAGCCCCTCGCTACCCAGGGCTTGGCCTTGCCCATGGAAGAATGGCCTCGCCCTCTGCGGGATCGCCTCGGCCCCCTACCCTTTCTGCCTCGCCATCCCTTTGGTGCCACCGATCTCGACCAGGGCTGGGGGACACGCCCCCTGTCCGATGACGCCTTTGAACCCGCCCTAGAGTGGCTCGGGGATCTGCTCATGGCCCCTGCAACATCCCTGGGGGACTGGCTACCTGAACTTTTGGAACAGTGTGTCAATGACCGGGGAGGTACCGCCCTCGTCACGCCAGAACCCATCCAGACGGGATTGATCCATTACACCGTCCACGCCCTGCTCCTCGATCAGGTGGCTCAGATTACGGGGCAGCGATATACCTCCGTGGAGCATCTGCTGTTAACCCTACCCGCCGCTATCGCCAGTGTCCTCCTGGATCAATTTAGCCATCTCAGTCTTCTCGATCCGGCCTGTGGTTCAGGGCGATATTTGCGAGCCGCCTTGCACGAATGGCTCTACTTAGCCCAGGCGCTAGCGGTGGTGGCTGGTTTAGATCGCGCCGTTGCCCTACCCGATTGGATGGGAACCAGGGAAATCCGGTCGCCGGAACGTTGGGGGCTGTACCTCTATCGTCGGTTCACCAGCCACGGACTCTACGGTGTAGATAGCCGCGTGGAGGCCATTGATCTCGCCCGTCTGCAAGTTTTGCTGGTGGGCATCCAGCACACCCAAAGCGTTCAGGAATTGGCTAGTTTACCTGATCTCAGCCTGACCCTCGGTGTGGGCCATGGGCTGATGGGGTTGGTGTCGGTGGATGTGGAACGGTTTGATCAAGCGGCGATGAAGGGCCGCCGCCCGTTGGGCGATGGCCCTGACCCCGTAGCTCTCCCCTTGCAGGGCAACCTGCTACAACCCTTGATGGCCAACACCTATCAAGCCATCTTGGCCGAACGCCAGGTGCGGGTAGAGCACTACCGTAGCCAGATGGAACTGCTGGGGGAAAGCGGCAGCGTGCCCATCTATGCCCAGGCCGACTTTTTGCGCGACCGCCTAGAGGAACTGAACCAAACCACCCAGGCCAAACTCACAGAACTGCTGTGGAATGAGGCCAGCCAGCAGCTCGGCATTCGGGTGCCCCAGCACGACCACCAAGGTCGTCGCCAAACCCGTCCCCTAGATTTGGCAGACGTGACGGCGATCCATCCCTTCCACTGGGGCTTTTCCTTTGATCGCCTGATTCAAGAACGGGGTGGCTTTGACCTCATTATCAGCCACTTTCCAAGCGGGGTGGTGCAGCCCACCGAGGCCGACTTTTTAGAGGCTGAAGCCGACTTGTTTGAAGCCAAGGGTGTCACGCCATCCACCTTTTTGAACAACCACAAACAGTTGCTCACCATCGACCCCGACCTCACCCAGGCCTGGGCCAACTATCGCGGCCAGTTTGTCCTGCCCAGCCAGTATTTCCGCCGATCTGGCCACTATCCCTACAGCAGCCAACCCGCCCCTGGCCAAACCCAAGCCCGCCTCTACTGGTCGCGCCTATTCCTGGAGCGCAGTCTACAATTGCTGCGCCCCGGTGGTCGGTGTGCGGTGGTAATGGATCCCTTTTGGGCCATGGGCAACAGTGCCGCCCTGCGCCACTGGCTAGAGGCCGAAACTAACCTGGGCGGCGTGGTGGATATCTCCAATCACAATCACCTTTGGCCGGATCTGTCTCCCCGCACGACGATCAGCCTGCTGTGGCTACAAAAACAGGGCCGTACCCAAGGCTCGCCCTACAGCGCCTACACCCGCACCGATAGGGCACCCACTCCAGAGGGGCTAGCCCGACTGATACAGCGCCTGATCCACCCGGCGGAATAGGGTTTCCAAGTTGCCGGAATTATCTAGCACCACATCGGCCAGGGCGATTTTTTCGGCGAGGGGCCTCTGGCTGGCGATGCGGGCCTCGGCTTGTTCCACCGTTAGACCATTGCGCTCCATCAACCGCTGGCGTTGCTGCTCTGGCGTACAGGAAACCACCCAAATTTCTGTGACTTGATCCGTCAAACCCGCCTCAAACAATAGGGGGATCGCCTGGGCTACGATGGGCGCATCGGCCAAATCCACCATGGCCTGCCTGAAGCATTGGCGCACGACAGGATGAATCTGTTGCTCTAGCCAGCCTTTTTCCTGGGCATCGTTAAACACCACCTCCCCCAGCCTGCCGCGATTGAGGGAACCATCGGGATTGAGCATCGCCGCACCGTAGCGATCCACAATCGCCCCCAGCACCGGAGAACCCACATCCACCGCCTGCCGCGCATAGACATCGGCATCCAGTACCGGGATCTGGTGGGTCTCCTCAAGATAGCGGGACACCGTGGATTTGCCCGTGGCGATGCCCCCGGTTAGCCCGATGATGCGCTGGCCCATGCCACAATCGCCTCCGTGAGGGCGTCTAGGGTGTATTCGGCGGGTTCAATGTCCACTCGGCCCAGGTATTGTCGGCAGGTATCCGAGGTTTTGGGGCCAATGGAGGCCACCGCCACGCCTTCTAAATATTGCCGCCAATCTGGGCCTAGCCCTTGCTCCAAAAGCTGGGCCGTATGCACCACGGTTTTGGAACTGGCAAAGGTAATCACATCAATCTGATGCTGCCGAATCGCCTGAATTGCCGTGGCATCCGGCACCAGCGGACAGCCCGATTCGTAGGCCGCTACCTCCACCACCTCGGCCCCAGCGGCGGAAAATTCCTTCACCAGCACCTCGCGCCCGCCGCTCTCCACCCGTGGAAAGAGAATCCGCTGTCCGGCCACATTCTCAGGGAAATCGCTGACCAGAGAATCCGCCACAAAATCCGGCGGCACAAAGTCGGGCAACAGTCCCCGCTGTTTGAGCACGGCGGCGGTTTTGGTGCCCACCACCGCAATTTTCAGGCCACTCAAGGCCCGTAGATCTCGCCCCTGTTCTATCAGTCGATCCAAGAAAAAATTCACCGCATTGGCCGAGGTCAGAATTAGCCAGTCAAAGGAGCCAATCTGTTGAATGGCCTGATCCATGGCATCCCAACTGGATGGGGGCCGGATTTCCAGGGCAGGTAGCTCGATTACCTGGGCCCCTTTGGCCGTAAGGAGGTCGGCATACTGGCTGTTTTGACCAGCGGCGCGGGTGATCAGCAGGGTCTTTTGATGTAAGGGGAGGGCAGGGATGGGGGGACGGGGGGACGGGGGGACGGGAGAAGTCAGGTAGGGGCGGAGTTTGACGACTTCGCCGAAGACCATCACACAGGGGGAAAGGGTTTGGCCCTTCACCACCTGACGAATGCTGAGCAGGGTGCCTTCCCACACCTGTTGTTGTGCATGGCCGCCCCAGCGAATGATGGCCACGGGCCTATCGCCTCGACAGCCGTTGTTCTGCAGACGGTGGATAATTTCATCGAGGTGCTGACTGCCCATTAGCACCACCAGGGTATGGAGGGCGGCGAGGGCAGGCCAGTCCAGCAGGTCGGGATCGTGGGCGGTGACGACCCCAAAACCGTGGCTCCACACCGGATCGGTTAACGGAATCCCCGCCAACAGCGGAGCCGCCAAGGCTGAGGAAATACCAGGAACCACCTCGAAGGGACAACCCGCCTGCCGCAGCGCCTGAATTTCCGAGGTGGTGCGCCCAAAAATAAACGGATCACCACTTTTTAACCGCACCACTTGATGACCCGCCTGACAAAGCCGCACCAAAAGCTGGTCAATTTCCGCCTGGGGGGGGCTGGGTTGGCCGCCCCGCTTGCCCACCTCAAACACCTGGCAATGGGGAGGCAACAGCGTCAGGAGGCCAGCATCGACCAAGGCGTCATGCACTAGGCAATCGGCCCGCCGCAACAGGTCGTGCCCCCGCAGGGTGAGGTAGTCCATGCGGCCTGGGCCAGCGCCCACAATGTAAACGGTTCCCGGCTGGGTCATCGGTCAAACATTCGTCGTAGGATGGGCTAGGGCACTAAGATCCCAGGGTTCTTTCGCTTGCGGCTAAGGCTTTGGGTAACAGACAAAGACAGAACCCTGGGATCTTTCCCGGTGTTTTCGGTGTGCCAGATCCCAGGGTTCTTAATCTTACGGCTAAGACTTTGGGTGATAGGCCAGACAGAGCCCTGGGATCTCTATAAAATAGCCCCTCTATCCTACTCCCGTCCCCATCACGGATCTCCAACCATGCTGACCTTCTACCACATGCCGCTGTCTGTGAACTCTCGCCGGGTTTGGGTGGCCCTGTTAGAAAAGGGCTTGACCTTCGATGCGGTGGCGATGAACCTCGGCGGCGACCAATTCAAGCCGGAGTTCCTGGCTCTGAACCCCTTTCACCACATCCCAGTGCTGGTGGATGACGGCTTTTCGGTGATTGAATCCTTCGCCATTTTGGACTACCTGGAGGCCAAGTATCCCACCCCGGCCCTGCTGCCCAGCGACCCCATCGCCCTGGCCAACACCCGCATGGTGGAAATGGTGACCCTGAACGAACTCAACCCCGCCATGTCGCCCCTGTTCAAGGAAATGATGGGCTTTGGATCCGAATCTCCCGAAACGGTGGAGCAGGCCAAACAAAGAATCGAAGGCGTCCTCAAGTTCTACGCCGACAAGCTGGGTGATGGCGACTTCTTCGGCGGCGACCAGATCACCCTGGCGGACATCGTAGCGGGCACCTTCTCCCCCTGGTTTGAAAAACTGGGCCTGCCCATGGCCAACTACCCCACCCTGCAAGCCTGGAC
>CAZWNR010000158.1:0-1292 GCA_964635665.1 uncultured bacterium
CTTCCCAGGTGGTGTAGAACGGCTGCCCTGGCCCGTTGCCGAAGATGTAGTGTAGGCCTCCCTCCAGGCAATAGCCCTGCTGCCAATCTGCCCAGCAGGATCCCCCTGGCCCCGCCTGGGCTTCGATAATGCGGCTACGGTAGCCATTCATTTGGGCATAGCAGCCCGCCGCCAGCCCCGCAACCCCCGCCCCAATAATCACAAGATCGGTCGTGTCAGCCATTGGGAGAAACCCATCAGTATCTCTAGCCTAGGCCACGTTCCGCTACGATACGCCAGATTTCAGAATCTTTCCTGAAGCGAAGAATACCCTGCTAATGCGCCCTAGAAATTGAATCCCTAAACCCGGATTCCAAGCCTCAACTCCCGCCATGCTGTTAGTGTTCGGCGCAGAAATCGGTTTTTCTAGGCCGTCCCACAAACCCGGTTTCTGGATCTCCAGTTCTATGGCAGTTCTCGATAAGGTGAGATACACCGTTGCCGGGTTCTAGATCCCCCCAGCACCTAGCTGTCTAAGTTTTACTTTATACCCTCCTTGATAAGGGGGCTGGGGGGATCGTCACAATGTCCTTCACCCAAGGGACATCCGCCATATCATGCCGCTGATAAGCGATGCAGAAACCGGGGTTTTAGAATCTAAAACCGAGATATAGTACCCTTGATCTATAAGCCTGATGTATGATGGTTGCAAACCTCCGCCGTCGGCACCGGATCGTAGCCGCCGGGGTGGAAAGGATGGCAGCGGGTGATGCGCCGCACCGCCAGCCAGCTGCCCTTCAGCGGCCCAAAGCGCTCGATGGCCGTGAGGGCATACTGTGAGCAGGTGGGCGTGAACCGACAGGTGGGCGGAAACAGCGGCGAAATGAACCGCCGATAGCCTTGAATGAGTAGTAGTAAAACGGCTTTCATCGCTCTATTTTAGCGGTTGAATCCCATGCTTGATTCCCGACTTACCCATAAAGGGCCTCTGCGGATAGTGCCTTTATGGACGGAATGATCCCTAGGATGCTCCCAGGATACCACGGTGTTATTGGGAGGCCTTAGGCCATGGGAAGATGCTGGTGAATGGGTGAATCGGCGGCTAGGATGGTGGCTTAGAATAGCGATAGATCTACGGTACAGGTATGGCCGATTCCGTCACCATCGAAGATATTTATGAGCTATTTCGGCGCTCCCAGGCCGAGGCGGATGAACGCTTCCGGCGCTCCCAGGCCGAGGCGGATCGGCGGGCAGCGGAGGCGGATCAGCGGGCAGCGGAGGCGGATCAGCGGGCAGCGGAGGCAGATCGGCGG
>CAZWNR010000158.1:1392-8132 GCA_964635665.1 uncultured bacterium
GCGGGCAGCGGAGGCAGATCGGCGGCTGCAGCGACTGGAACAAATTGCCGCCAATACCAGCCGCGAGGTGGCTGGACTCACCACACGGTGGGGCCAGTTTGTGGAAAATCTTGTGGAGCCTGCCGTGGTGCGGTTGTTTCGGGAGCGAGGCATTGAGGTGCAGGAAACCTCTCGTCGGCTCAAGTCTCAGCGCCCTGGAGCCGCAATGGAAATTGATATCCTGGCGGTCAATGGCGATGTGGCCGTAGCCATTGAAGTCAAATCTCGCCTTTCCCGTCAGGATGTGGAGGATTTTCTGGCCCGTTTGCCTAGGTTTAAGCAGGCCTTTCCTCAATACGGGGCCTACCACATTCACGGTGCGGTGGCCGGAATTGAAATTGATGAGGGTGTAGACCGCTACGCCTACCAACAAGGTTTGTTCGTGATTAAGCAAGCCGGGGACACCGTCACCCTAGCCAATGACCGCAAGTTTCAGCCGACGGCGTGGTAGGGATGAATGGGGAGAGAGCTGTCCTAGCGGTTGGCTGATTGAATGCCACGTCCCAGGGTGGAACCTGTAAAGAGGCCGGAGAGATTGAGGCAAAATCCAGGCAGAAGTTCCTCGTCCGATAGCGATTGAGGCTGGTGCAACACCTCAACGGGGCGATTGGCCCGATAGATTTCTACCTGCTGCAGATCGGGGTTGATTAGCCAACCCAGTTGCACGCCGTTATCTAAATAAACCTGCATTTTGGTTTGCAGATCGGCAAGGTCATCCGATGGCGATTTCAATTCGACCACAAAGTCGGGGCAAAGGGGTAAAAATCGCCGCCGTTGATCCGGACTCAGCGCTTGCCATCGTTCTAAACGCACCCAGGCCACATCGGGGGAGCGGGTGCTACCGTCCGGCAACTTAAATCCGGTGGAGGAGTCGAACACGACGCCGAGTTGGGCGTGGCGATTCCACAGCACAAGGTCGGCGGCGATCTCAACGTTGGCTCGGCCCGTTTCGCCCCCGGTCGGTGCCATGATGATCACATCTCCTTGGGCCGTGCGCTCGAACCGTAGATCGCGATTGTGTTGACAGATTTCGGTAAATTGCTCGTCGGAAATCGAGATGCTGGGAGGAACAGCAAGGGTAATCATGGCCCAATGCCTGGATGCAGGATGATGTCGTTCACGGGTATTAAACCTCTGCGACTAGGGGCAACAGTGGTTAGACAATAATGCCCCTGAAGTTGCGCTGATGACCTAATACTCCAGCAGCACGGTGTTAAAGTCGCCCTGGGTGCTGCTGGGCCGTTCGGGGACGAAGACGTTGCTGCTGGGCGTAGCGGTGGCGGCTGGATTAGCACTATTTGCGCCAAAGCGTTGGCTATCTTGGATCCGAATTGTCCCCGCTAGGCCGTTTAGGCGATCCGCTTCTTGGTCAATTTCCGCAAGGCGAGAGTAGAGCCTTGCCCGCCGTTGCTCTAGGTTTTCTAGCTCCTGCTGGATGCGCTTTTTCTCCACCGTCAGCTTATAGAGGTCGAGGTAGTGGGCGGCCTCGGTTCGCTGGCGGGGCAGAGTGCTCACCTTGGGATGAATTTTGCTGGGAGGACGCTGGCTCATCATGGCTCTCTCCTGGGGGCTAAAAACTCCGTAGCTCTAGCTTGCCCAGGTTGGCTGCAATTGTCCAGGAACGTTGCTGATTGTGTCATGGCAACCTGGGTTTTGGTTAGCCCGCTACCACAAAGTTCACCAGTTTGCCGGGGACGACGATCACCTTTTTGATCTCCTTGCCTTCCAGGTAGCGCTGGGCAATTTCTGACTCACGGGCAAATTTTTCTAAGGCCGCTTTGTCGGAATCCGCAGGGACTTCTAGGGTGCCGCGAGTTTTGCCCATCACCTGAATCACCAGGGTAATTTCGTCCGAAACGAGAGCCGCAGTGTCGAAGCTGGGCCAGGGGGCGAAGTGGACGGAATCCGCATTGCCCAACTGGTGCCACAGTTCATCAGCGATGTGGGGGGCAAAGGGAGCCAACAGCAGCACTAGGGCACGCACCCCCTCGGTATAGACGGCGGAGTCTTTGCAGGGGGCATCGCCGAGGGCGTTGTTGAGCTTCATTAGCTCAGAAACGGCGGTATTGAACTGATAATCGCCATCAATGTCTTCCGTGATGTCCTTGATGGCGGCGTGGATGGCGCGACGTAGGGTTTTCTCGTCCTTGGAGAGATCTCCTTGGGGCGCAGGTTGGGGCGCACTGCTGTGCGCCCGTACGGGGGAATCTGGATGAGCGGCAATATATTCCGTTACCAGTCGCCAAACGCGGTTGAGGAAACGGTATTGCCCCTCTACGTCGGCATCGTCCCATTCCAGATCCTTCTCTGGGGGCGCTTTGAAGAGGATGAACATCCGCGCCGTATCGGCTCCGTACTTGGCGAGAACGGCTTTTGGATCCACACCGTTGTACTTGGACTTGGACATCTTCTCGTAGAAGACCTCCAGGGCATCCCCGGTTTCGGGATCCACCGGGTTGGAGGTATCCGCCACGTGATCGGTGGGGACATACTTGCCCGTTTTGGGATTTTTGTAGGTGAGGTTTTGCACCATGCCCTGGGTCAGCAGCCGCTGGAAGGGTTCGTCGAAATTCAGCAGACCGCGATCCCGCAGTACCTTGGTCAAAAATCGGGAATAGAGCAGGTGCAGAATGGCGTGTTCAATGCCGCCCACGTACTGATCCACGGGCATCCAGCCGTTCACCTTGTCGGCATCGAAGGCTTGCTCAGCGTTTTGGGCATCGGTGTAGCGCAGGAAGTACCAGGACGAATCGATGAAGGTGTCCATGGTGTCGGTTTCGCGCTTGGCGGGTTCCCCACAGGAGGGGCAGGGCACGTTCACCCAGTGATCCAATTGGGCCAGGGGCGAGGCACCCCGACCGGAAAACTCCACATCCTCCGGCAGGGTAACGGGCAACTGATCATCGGGCACGGGCACAATGCCGCAGGAGGGGCATTGCACCACCGGAATCGGTACGCCCCAGTAGCGCTGGCGAGAAATCAGCCAGTCCCGCAGGCGATAGTTGGCTTCGCCGTGGCCCTTGTTCTGGGACTCCAGCCATGCAATCGCTGCCGCCACGCTTTGGCCTTCCCCTTTTCCGGCGGGGGTGCCATCCAAGGGGCCAGAGTTGACCATCACCCCATCCCCAGGCCATGCCTCGGTCATCGTGTCGCCATCCAGGGTTTCCCCTTCCGGTTGGACAACAACCTTTACGGGTAGGGCAAACTTACGGGCAAAGGCAAAGTCGCGCTGGTCGTGGGCGGGGACGGCCATAATCGCCCCGGTGCCGTAGCCCATCAGCACATAGTCGGCAATCCAGATGGGAATTTTCGCGCTGTTGACGGGGTTCACGGCATAGCTGCCCGTCCACACCCCGGTTTTTTCGCGGTCTTCGGCGGTGCGGTCAATCTCGCTCTTGGCGGCGGCTTCCTTGCGGTAGTCCTCCACTACGGCCACCCGATCCGGGGCGGTCAGCTTCTCCACCAGGGGATGCTCGGGCGACAGCACCATAAAGGTGGCCCCCCAGAGGGTATCGGGCCGAGTGGTGAAGACGGGTAACTCATCGCCGCCCTCCGTGGTGAAAACGACCCGCGCCCCGGTGGATTTGCCAATCCAGTTGGCCTGCATGGTCCGCACCCGCTCCGGCCAGCCAGGGAGTTTATCCAGGTCTTGCAGCAGTTCTTCGGCGTAGTCGGTAATTTTTAGAAACCATTGGCGCAGCAGCTTTTTCTCCACCAAAGCACCGGAACGCCAGGAACGGCCTTCGCTATCCACTTGCTCATTGGCCAGCACCGTTTGGTCAATGGGATCCCAGTTCACCGCGGCTTCTTTCTGATAAGCCAGCCCCATGGTCAGCATTTGGATAAAAATCCACTGCGTCCAGCGGTAGTAATCCGGCGCACAGGTGGCTACCTCCCGTTCCCAGTCGTAGGAGAGGCCCAGTTCCTGAAGCTGCGCCCGCATTTGGTCAATATTTTGATAAGTCCACTGGGCGGGATGAATGCCCCGATCAATGGCCGCATTTTCAGCCGGTAGGCCAAAGGCATCCCAGCCCATGGGGTGCAGCACCCGATAGCCCTGCATTCGCCGCACCCGCGCCACCACGTCGGTAATGGTGTAGTTGCGCACGTGGCCCATGTGCAAATTGCCCGACGGATAGGGAAACATCGACAGGGCATAGAACTTGGGCTTGTCGGCTGCCTCCGATGCTTGATCGAGCCGCTGCTCGGCCCAAACCTGCTGCCACTTCTGCTCAATCTCGCCGGGGGTATATCTGGACTCCACGTCCCTAACTCCTACTGCTGCTCTGGTGCGGTTCTCCCCATAATAACTAGGAGTGGTAGCGAGGATGTCAGCAGAAGGAGGGGCTCTCCCGAAGTTAGCTCAACCAAACTCTATACTTGCAGGCCATACCCCATAAGCTGGAACTGGCGATGCAGAGCAACCGCTTCCTACCTAGTCCAGCAATGCTTCAGGGAGCAGAGCTAATCCGCCGCATCACTTTAGACGGTCATCAAAAATGAGACGGCCACCAAAAAGCCGGATTTCTTGTGCAGAAACCCGGCTTTCCATCGGTTATTGGGGGAAACGGCGCACCGATGCAGAACGTGCTGAAGCCTAACGGCTTGCTTGTTCTCCAGGCTTCCATTGCCGCTTCGCCACTAAGGCACCACCTACTACCAGGAGGCTCAAAACCATACCCGGTTCAGGAACTGACTCGGGTTCATTAAATCCCGTAGTGCCTGCTTTAAAGGTGTGGTTGTCGGTCTCGAAACCGCCTCCACCCATTTGGGAGATCACAATTTTATTGAATAGGTCAGAACTGGAATCTGCAAAAAAGTTAAAGTAGGCATTGTACTCATTCCCATTACCGATGGTTCCATAGGCCTTGAGAGCAGAGGCAACGTTGGTTGTTTTCTCGGATTCTGCAAAGGTGCGATTGTCGTTGTAGTAGACAAATCGTTGAACCAGCGAATCACCGTTATAAAAGGAAAACTCATTGCCATCGTGGGCTGATCCCCAGTTGATGCCAAAGTAATTATGGGTAGCATCCAAATCAATTTGGACGTTTGTTCCTTTAAAAGATGTCAAATAGAAAGATTGGTTATCCCGTGGTGATGCAAAGGTGGGAGCCCATTGATCTTTGATAATCCTAGCGTTATTCGTATTAGTACCAACATAGGAATAACGAATTCCTGGGTTAGTCACGGTTTGGTTGTCGGAGTCAACAACGGTAAAATTACCATTATTGAAGTTCACCGTGTTAAAGCCCTCATCCCAAGCGTAAATAGAGTAGGCTCCTTGGTTGGTTTCGCCATTAAATCCAGCCATACCTTTCATGGAAACCCGTGTTTCACTTTCGTTGCCCAGGGTAAAAGAAATGGCGTGAGCAGGTTGAGTCAAACTAGCAAGCGTGGCAATACTGACCAAGGCACCTAAGGTACAGGCTCGATTAAGATCCATAAAAAACTCCGTAGCTGCGACTCTGTTGCCTCATCTTGAAGCAGACAATTGGAAAAACAATCGGAGCTTTTACGGAAGCAATCTTCTCGTTCCCATCCTATCTAGGAGTAAGTACGGATAAGCGTCTCCGTAGTATAGCCGTAGCCAGTCTAGTTGAGGCATTGCCCCTTTAAAGGTTGGAAGGTTCTAACGTTTGGACGTTGCCGGAATGTCCTAGCCCAAGGGGCGATAGCCATAAATGAGAATCCTTGGTCAGGCAATCAGATGAAAACCAGATCTGATGCGGTATGGTGTGCCTCGGCCTGACTTGGGGCTGTGCGGCTGTCCCTGGTAACACCTGTCATAATTGACCCACTAGGGCCTTGGGATTTTCGCAGGTTCAACGCGCATTGTAGTCATCCATGGGAAACGCACCGCTAAGCTCAGGGAATCGTGAACAGGCTAGGGCAACGGTGCCGCCCATTGGCCAGCCTAGCCCGTACGAGCGCGACTTTTATCAATGGGTACAGCAAACGGTGACCGCCCTTCAGTCTAAGGCCTTTGATCTAGTGGACTGGGACAAGGTGATCGAAGAAATTGCAAGCATGGGGCGAAGTGAGCGTCGAGAACTGAAAAGCCGTCTCATGGTGTTGCTAGAGCATGTGTTGAAATCGCACGATTGGGCGGCTGAGCGGGCCTTCAATGAACGGGACTGACGCAATACCATCACGAGCAACGGCGGCAGATTCAGCTTGTGTTGGAGGACAGCCCTCGCCTAAGGACGATGCTCGATGACCTCTATGGGGATGCCTATTGCCAAGCTAGGGAAGACCTCCTTCTCAAAGCTCAGCTACTGGAAAGGGCGATTCCCCAGGAACCACCCTATGGGGGCATGGAAGCGCTGACGGCAAAGCGCCTTTTGGATTGATGAGGATTAGGAGCGCCTTCAAGGATGCTCATACCGGATTCAGGGACGGTGATCTGGGGGAGCGCTACCAGAATTTGAGTTTGCGGCTGGCGTAGGCACACATCCTCAGCAGGACAAGCCCTTCTTTGACGTGGGCAATGTTGGAGCTGCCGTAGGTGCGGGGCTGGTAGCGGATGGGCACTTCCACGATGTGGAGGTTGAGTTTGGCGGCCCCAAACAGGAGGTCGAAGTCGCCGAAGGGGTCGAAGTCGCCGAAGTAGGTGCGTCCGGCGGCGATGCGCTGGTAGTCGGTGCGCCAGAGGACTTTGGTACCGCAGAGGGTGTCTTTGAGGGGTTGTTCTAGCAAAAAGG
>CAZWNR010000159.1:0-8130 GCA_964635665.1 uncultured bacterium
ATCACTACTGTAATGCACTAGACGTTCACAATTTTGACGGGCTACTGATAGAAAATCTTCATTTAAACCATGAGGAGGCTTATCACCAGGGAAAACCCTAACCGTTGACTGCCCTTTATGCGTGTCACAATGCTGAGAGGAAGGCCGTTTTCCCTCATTCCCTTTACAGACACCAAATAGGTTCTTGTAGTCAAGTTCTAACCCTTGATCAAAACCTGATCTAGGATTTTGACTAAGACTTTGGGGAATCCAATGCTCAATCTTCATTGCCTCTATTCTAATACGACTCATGCAGTAGCAGCATAGATAACCCTGATCTCGAAGTAGCGACAATCTTAAATCATCTTTGTACTGATAGCTTTCATAATAGGCACCTTCCGAAAGTCGATATTGAAGAAGTGATTTTGGTTCATTGCTCTTTTGAATCTGTCTCATTCGTGAATTCGGGTGAAAAAATCTATTAGGGTTTGAGCTCTTACGATTTCAGAGTCATGTTGACCTAGCTGTTCCGATAATTTCTTCAACTCTCCTTTGGCTTCATCTAACTTTCCTTGGTCGATAAGCTGAAAGCAAGCTCTAAGATGTTCCTTCATTTCAATAGGCCGCTCCGTCACTTGCATGATCTCTGACAATATAGCATTTGTATCGCGACCGAAAGTAGGAGAATCTGCTGGCCAAATTTTGTTATCTTCAAGGACAAAGATATTTTCCTTTCTGACATTACTCAGAACCTGGGGCGAATGAGTGGTAACAATAAATTGACAGTTTGGAAAAGTAGTCAATAATCCAGGGATAACAGATCTTTGCCAAGCTGGATGGAGATGACGATCAATTTCATCAATCAAAATAACTCCTTCGCCCGCTAGAATACTACGAGAATTTGGCTTACCTGGATTTAGAATAGCTAGCCGTCTAGCGATATCCAAGACCAGCATTAGCACGGCTTTTTCGCCATCTGCTAATTGATCAATAGAGAGCTGTTCACTATTCTTATCAATCACTAAGGATGGTTGAACAGATCCATTTTGGAATTCAAAGCCATTTTCGCGTTTTTGTCTAACAATTCGCAAATTCTGAAAGTGGGCTCCCGGCAATTCACTCAGAAAAGAATCTAATGCTTCTCTTATCACTTCAAGTCTAGGATTCTTGAAGCTCATATCTTCGCGCAAGCGGATCTCATTTTCGTAGCTTTCTTCCTGCTCAAACCAGTTAAAGAAGTCCTGAAAGTCTGTTTCAGTATTTACAAAGGCTCGCTGATAAGCGGCATATTGATTAAGAGATTTATAGTTACTAGAGTTAGACCGTTTTTTTTGAATAACAGACGGATCAATAACAATTTTGTGAGTCTGATAATAAACAAGAATGGGAAGTGGACTATTCTGATCTTTTTGTAGTTCTTTAAAATGATAAAATCTCACTAATCTAGATAGCTTGTCAACTCTTGTTCTATAGGCGAACTTTAAATTTGGATATCGAGTTAGAGATACATCCCAAGAGGCATTGGACTCTCTAGAAAAGTTTGTTTCAATTTCTATAGCAAGCTTTGTGCCAACTGCTCTAACATTAATATCTTTTTCTGAGAGTTCAATCTCATTTCTGTTCCGACGTAAAAGCTGATCGGAATATTTACTTAATAACACAGCCAACGCATCTAAAATTGTTGACTTTCCAGCTCCATTAACTCCTATTAAGACGACCAGATTAGAGGGAAGCTCAAAATCCAGCGATTTGAACCCTCTAAAGTTTTCTATTTGTAACTTCTTAACTTGCATGAGCAGATCTTCAAGCGGCGAAAGGCGCTAAGGAATAACTTAGCGCCTTTTTAGAAGATTGAGTTAACAGTTTGCTAAATTAGCATCTGTAACCCTAGCCCACCCGGTCTTCGGTTTTGGCGATTTCCAGCATGGTTTTCAGCACCGTGTCGGGGTTGAGGCTAATGGAATCGATGCCCAGTTCCACCAGGAAGGCGGCGAATTCTGGGTAATCGCTGGGGGCCTGTCCGCAGATGCCGATCTTGCGTCCGGTGGCCTTGGCGCGGGTGATGACTTGGCGCACCAGTTCCTTCACCCCGGCGTTGCGTTCGTCAAAGATGTGGGCCACCAGGGCAGAGTCGCGATCCAGACCTAGGGTGAGCTGGGTGAGGTCGTTGGAGCCGATGGAGAAGCCATCGAAGACTTCCGCAAACTGGTCGGCCAGGATGACGTTGCTGGGAATCTCGCACATGACGTAGACTTCCAGGCCATTTTCGCCGCGCTTGAGGCCATATTTTTCCATGGTTTCCAGGACGCGCTTGCCCTCTTCGGGGGTGCGGCAGAAGGGAATCATGGGGATGACGTTGGTGAGGCCCATGTCATCGCGGACACGCTTGATCGCCTTACACTCTAGGCCATAGGCTTCGGTGTACTTGGGATCGTAGTAGCGGGATGCGCCGCGCCAGCCGATCATCGGGTTTTCTTCGTGGGGTTCAAACTCACGACCGCCGATCAGGTTGGCGTACTCGTTGCTCTTGAAGTCCGACATGCGGACGACAACGGGGTTGGGATAGAAGGCGGCGGCGATCATCCCTACGCCCGTGGCCAGTTTGTCTACGAAGAACTCTGGCTTGTTGTCGTAGTTGGCGGTGAGTTGGGAGATTTCCCACTTGGCGGCCTTGTCTTCGAGTTTGTCGAAGTTCATCAGGGCCAGGGGGTGGGCCTTAATCTGGTTGGCGATGATGAATTCCAACCGGGCCAGACCGACGCCATCGCAGGGAATGGCGGACAGGCCAAAGGCTTCTTCCGGGTTGCCCACGTTCATCAGGATCTTGGTGCGGGTGCGGGGCAGGTTATCCAGGGGCGTTTCGATCACCTCGAAGGGCACCATGCCAGCGTAAACCCGACCTTCTTCACCCTCGGCACAGGAGACCGTCACTTCCTGGCCCGGCTTGATCACTTCCGTGGCATCGCCGCAGCCGACGATGGCTGGGATGCCCATTTCCCGCGCAATGATGGCGGCGTGGCAGGTGCGCCCCCCCTGGTTGGTGATGATGGCGCTGGATTTTTTCATGATCGGTTCCCAGTCGGGGTCGGTCTTGTTGGTGACCAGCACTTCCCCTTCTTGGAACTCGGCAATGCGGTGCACATCCATGATCACGCGGGCCTTTCCTGCGCCGATCATTTCACCCACGGCGCGCCCAGTGGTGATCACATCGCTGGTGCCTTGCAGCTTGTAGTTTTTGATCACATTGCCGGATTTCTGCGACTGCACCGTTTCGGGCCGCGCCTGCACAATGTACAGTTCCCCGGTCATGCCGTCCTTGGCCCACTCAATGTCCATCGGGGTTTCTTTGCCCCGGTGGGCGCTGTAGTGGTCTTCGATGATGCAGGCCCACTTGGCCAGAATGAGGGCTTCATCGTCGCTGATGCAGAACTTGCGGCGATCTGGGTCGGCCACGGGCACGTTCTTGGTTTCCTTGCCGCCGCCGATGTCGTAGATCATTTTGATCTCTTTGCTGCCCAGACGCTTGTTGAGGATGGGGCGCTTGCCATCCTTGAGGGTGGGCTTAAAGACAAAGTATTCATCGGGGTTAACGGCCCCCTGCACCACGTTTTCGCCCAGACCGTAGGCGGCGGTAATCAACGCGGCATTCTTAAACCCGGTTTCTGTGTCGATGGAGAACATCACCCCGGAGGTGGCCATGTCGGAGCGCACCATCTTTTGCACACCGACAGAGAGAGCGACGGAGAATTCGTCGAAGCCGTCGATCCGTTCAGCGTACTGGTGGCGGTAGGAGATAGCCCGGTCGGTGAATAGCGAGGCAAAGCACTTGTGGCAGGCTTCCACCACACCCTTCACGCCGTGGACGTTGAGGTAGGTTTCCTGCTGTCCGGCAAAGCTGGCATCGGGCAGGTCTTCCGCCGTTGCCGAGGAACGCACGGCCACATCCAGATCGCTGGAGAACTTGCGGCACTCATCGGCATACTCACCCTCAAACCGTTCGCAGAATTCCTGATCCTGACCGTAGCGATCGCACAGCCGCAGGTAGGCACTACTAATCGCCGCTTCCAGCTCGGGAGGGAAGGGGGTGTTCATCACCATGGAACGGGCCTGCTTACCCCGCGCCCGCAGATCCAGCACATCATCGAGATCCAGTTCCGCAAACAGATCCCGCAGCTGCGCTTCCAATCCGGCCTTTTCAATAAAGTAGCGGTAGGCAAAGGCGGTGGTGGCAAAGCCCGTGGGCACATTTACACCCTTAGAACCAAGCTGCTGAATCATTTCCCCGAGGGAAGCATTTTTTCCACCCACCAGAGGAATATCATCGATGCCGACTTCTTCAAACCAGAGAATAAAGGCACTTTCCTTAGATTGTTGGCCGGAGAGGTTGCCTTCTGGACGATGAGATAGCACCATAATAAGTCTCCAAATTCAATGGAATCTGATCTGCGATGGTGAGTCGCAAATGTAAGCAAACACAGTCAGAAATGCAACGATAGAAGACTGAATGGATGTTGAGTCAGTCTTGCTGTTGACACTAAAAACTAGCTCAAAAGCTGTTTTCAATAGCTCTTAAGCGCTTTCGCTGGCAGGTAAAGCCCTGAAATTTGCTTTACCTTACTATCGTAGAATTCCGTTTGGTAAATGTCGCTACATCGACACGGTTTTTTAAGGTATACGTTTCAAGTCTTAATCTTTTGACAAAGCAAAATTTTGTATCAAAAATTAGCGGCGCAGCGGATGCTGTCTGGCAAACGTAAGTCTAGCCAAAAAATATGGCGGGGCCTTCTCCATTGGTAGGCCACCCGCCAAACATCGATATCAGGTTTATCCCGCACATGGGTTAGCCTCTACCTGGGAGACACTGGCCGAGACCGAATCCGAATTCCATCCCCCCAACGCTCAGACGATACCCGCCTTGCGTAGGGGCGTGGTCTCCCCGCCCGCTGAGACTGGGGGTAAGCAAGCCAGATTGAGTATCGCTAACCACTCCTAGGGCAGAACAGATCTCCGGCGCTACGACTTCGCTTAGTCTTCTTTACCCAAGGCTCCTGGGGCACCAACGAGGGTCTGCTTGGGAGAACAGGTGAGAATCATGATGGCCAGGGTGAGGATGTAGGGAGCGGCGTTGAAGAGATAGTAGTAGGCATCGATACCCACAGACTGGAAGGCAGGGCCGAGGGCCTGGGCACCGCCGAACAGCAGTGAGGCCCATAGGCATTGCCAGGGCTGCCAGCGGGCAAAAATAACTAGGGCCACCGCCATCAAACCCTGGCCACTGGAAATGCGCTCCGTCCACACACCGGGATAGTACAGGGAGAGGGACGCGCCGCCAATGCCCGCCAAACAGCTGCCCATCACAATGCTGGCCATCCGCACCTTGAAGATGGAAATACCCATGGCCCGTGCCGCGTCGGGGCTGTCGCCCACCGCCCGCACATACAGCCCCCAGCGGGTGGATTTAAAGAACCAGCTCATCAGCGGCACCACCGCCGCCCCCGGCAAAAACAGCGGGCTAATCTGTAGGGCCGACTGCACCGGGGGCAGGCTACTCCAGGCTCCGGCGTTGAGGGTTTGCAACTGGGGAGCCTGGGGCTGGATAAAGGGCTTGCCCAAGAAGTTGGCCAATCCTCCCCCAAAGATGATCATGGCGATACCCACCGCCACATCGTTCACCCTAGGCTGCTGGGAAAGCCAGCCGTGGATAGCCCCTAACCCCATCCCTGCAACCCCGGCCATCAGCACCCCCAGCCAGGGTGACAGCGCGGGGCCAACAATATCAGCCGTGAGATAGGAAATAGCGTAGGCACTCATCGCCCCCATTAGTAGAGTGCCCTCTAGGCCAAGGTTGATTTTGCCGCTTTTTTCGGTCAGACATTCCCCTAAGCTGACAAACAAAAAGGGAACGCTACCCCGCAGGGTACCAGCCAGAATACCTAGGGGAACCCCCCACCAACCCAGTGCTTCTGCCGCCATGGATAAACCTCTTAAGGATGGAAAAAGTAAGACTCTTTGTTGGATGAGTGGATCCCCCCTAGCCCCCCTTATGAAGGGGGGAACCGGATGCAAATTCAAAGTCCCCCTTGTTAAGGGGGATTTAGGGGGATCCCCCAGGATGTCGCTAATGGCGATAAGTCCTACGCCGAAACGCTAGATGCCGTTGCAATCCGAGCCGGACGGTCTTGGAAAATGGGGAAACGCCCGTAGAGGGAGTCGCTAAACAGAACACAGAGGAAGACGATTCCCTGGAAGACGAGCACCGTGGCATCGGGCAGGTTATGGGAACGCTGCAAAATGCCGCCGCTGGCCAAAATGCCTCCCAACAGTACCGACACAATTACCATAGCCAAGGGGTTATGGCGAGACACAAAGGCCACCAAAATCCCTGCGTAGCCATAGCTGGAGACAATGGACTCGTTCAGTCGTCGCTGCACCGCCGCAATTTCTACCATGCCCGCCAGCCCTGCACAGGAACCGCCCAAAAAACAGATGGCTAGGGTGAGTTTGCCAACGGGTAATCCGGCCATGCGGGCCGCTCGGACGTTACCCCCGGCGGTGCGGGCGGCAAAGCCAAAGGTGGTGCGCTGCATTAACACGTAGGCCAAGACACAGGCGATGACGCCATAGATCAGGCCATAGTGGATGCGGGTAGTGGGCAGATTACCCAACCAAGCCGCCTGCACAATCTCGGCGCTAGAGGGCTTGGTGACGAAGCTGGGGTCGCGCAGAGGGCCTTGCACCAGGTGGTTGAGCAGGGCAATGGCAATGTAGTTCATCAACAAACTGCTGATGGTTTCGTTAACCCCGCGATAGTGACGCAGAGCACCCACTGCCATAATCCACAGCCCGCCAGCCACAATCGCGGCCAGGGCCATGGTTACCAGCACCAGAAACCCTGGCATGGCTGTCCCCAAACCGAGTCCGGCCAGGGTGGCGGCGAGGGCACCGATGACTAAGGCACCCTCATTGCCAATCACCACCAAGCCCAAGCGGGCAGGCAGGGCGGTACAAAGGGCTGTAAGCATAAGCGGCGAGGCCCGCAGCAAGGTATTTTGCCAAGCGCTCCAACTCCCGAAGGCCGCTTTGTAGATGGAGCCATAGACCGCCAGGGGATTGGCCCCTGCCAAGGCACAGAAAACCCCGAAAATCAGCAGTGCCGACAGCACCGCCCCCGCTGGAATCACGACGGCTTCTAAGGATCGCCGCCAGGGTTGGGTGGAAATCATGGATGGTATCCCTTAATTAGCTGACGGAACCGTTGACGCCTTCGATCAGGTAGTCCATTTTTTCCAGTTCAATGGCGTCGATGGAGAAGCCCTTACCAGAGGGCAGGATTTCCTTGCCGTCGTTGGTCTTAAGGGGGCCGTTGTAAATGACGAGCTGCCCCCCTTCAATGCCAGCAATGGCCGCATCACCAGCGGCCTTAGCTTCATCGGTTACTGGAGCACCGTAGGGGGAAAGCTTACAGAATTTATCCTTAAGGCCACCCCGCAGGATATGGGGAATGTCCCCAGCCATCAGGGTTTTGCCCGCCATGAACTGCTCACCCAGGGAGGTGTAAATGCTCGACCAGTCCCATTCGGCCCCGGTGAGGTAACCCTTGGGAGCCAGGGGGGCTTGGTTGGCGTGGTAGCCGGAGGAGAAAATGCCGCGCTTTTCAGCGGTTTCCATCACCACCTTGGGGCTGTCTACGTGGCAGGTGACCACATCCACCCCTTGGTCGGCCATGCTGTTGGTGGCTTCAGCTTCCTTCACCGGAGAAGCCCAATCCCCCGTGAAAATGACCTGGGTCGTGGCCGCTGGGTTAACCGAACGCGCCCCTAGGGTGAAGCTATTGATGTTGCGCAATACCTGGGGAATGGGCTTGGCCGCCACAAAGCCCAGTTTGCCGGACTTGGACATATGACCTGCGACCACACCCGCCACGTACTGGGCTTCGTCAATGTAGCCAAAGTAGCTGCCCACATTGTTGGGATGGGTGCCTTCCTGGTACAACCCTCCCGCGTGGAAGAACTGCACATCGGGAAACTCCGCCGCCAGTTCCAGAATGTAGGGGTCGAAGGAGCCAAGGTGCTCTTCCCCACTTCCTTTGGCTCCGTCGATCTCGATCATGCTGTGGCCGAGGCTATGCGCAGCATGATCGAGATCGTCGGA
>CAZWNR010000160.1:0-8106 GCA_964635665.1 uncultured bacterium
CCCTGTTCGCTGGCGAGGAAATTACCCCCGCCGCCATCGCCCACCTCAAGACCGTCTACCAACAGGGGGGCTACGTCACCGGGGCCAGCGACCCCAGCCTCGCCACCCTGAAGGTAATTCGCACCTAGATTTCGTGATTACCCGCCCCCGTTGTTTTTCTGAGCCTTCCCCACCATGCTGACCTTTGCCACCGACCGCGACCACGCCCTCGCCCATCACCTGATGCAGCCTTGCCTAATTCGCATCATCGACAACCTCCGAAAGGCCACCGAAACCCTAGACTGGCAGAGCGAATATACCCAGACCCTGGCTTGGCCGGAGGGCACCACCGAAGCCCAAAAACAACAGGTGGTGGATCTGTCTACCCAGCTAGGCCAGACCAAGGCCGACGCCGAGGCCACCGCCCAGATCGAACAGGCCCTTGCCCAACTGCCCACCCCCACCCCGATCTACCACCTGCAACTCACCCAAGGGGAACGCATCGCTACGCTGGATGTGTGGGAACTCTGCTTCCGCCTCTGCTGCGAGGACTACGATCCAACCCAACCCGCCACCACGGATGCGTCCTTGGTGATGGAAGATGGCGAGATTGACTGGATTGCCCTAGACGAAAAGGCAAAGACCTTGGTAAACCAGTCCTTGGCTGAGACCTTAGCCGCCCCCGCCCAGGGATAAACCTATGGTTATGGCAGGCCTTCTAAAGATAGCTATCGCCACTTAGGCCAGGACATTCAGACAACATTCCAACGTCGAAACCTTCTAACCTTTAAAGGGGAAATGGCCCAACCAGACTGGCTACAGCTATAGGTAGCGGGCTAATTCGGGAGGCCAATTAACCTCGATGGCGGGCTGGATAGCGGAGCGCGTCGTCTGGATAGAATCACCGGGAGAAACCAGATCGCCCCACAGATCGCCCCGTTGCAGACCCGCTAGGCAGCGCAACAGGTTACGGTCGCGGGTGGTTTGCGGCGATTGCTGCCCATGGAACGGATTACGCAGAGCATCGGTATGGGACTGATGCAACACGCAACCCGCCGACCGCAGGGGAATGCCTAGCAACTCCGCCCGCATCAGTAAATCCTGATCCTCCCAGCCCCAGCCCTGGAATTGTTCCTTATAGCCGCCCAGGTTTTGCCAAGTCTCCCGCCTTGCCGCCACCAAGCCACAGCCCGGACGGTGATCGGGCCGAGGGGCGACCTGTTCTACCACGACCGTTATTTTCTGATCGGAGCATTGCAGCCGATAGCCATAGCGAGGCCGCGACAAGGCCGACGTTTGCGGCTCTGTTTCGTTGACTTGGGCGATGTGGCAGAGGGCGGTGGGGGTCTCAGTCAAGGCCGTCAGCACGGACTCAAGGGCCGCTGCATTCCACAGAATATCTGCATCCGACACCAGCACCGTCTCCGCCTCGGCGTGGTGCAGGCCCTCGTTAATCAAGGCCGCTTTGTTGAATCCAGAATCGGGCCGAGACAACACCGTCACACCATCCCCATGGGCCAGATGGGCTAGGGTATCGACGACTTCGGGCTGAGTGGAGCCACCATCACACATCCATAGGTGATAGGTACCTGGTGCCCAATTCGCCAAGCTCCGCCGCAGAGACTCCACACAGGCCGCCACCGGACGATCTTTAAGAGGAATGATGATGTCGAGCATGGGGGTCATGATAAGGCAGGGCCAGCGTGGTGCTGAAGGCGGATCGGGGGCGCTTGGCAGAGGGGGCTAAGGTCAAGGGGAAGCCCCTGATGGTGGGCGGTGCGGTTTTGGTGGGCGCGTTGTTTGAGGGCTTGTAGCAGGGCTTGGCGAGCGGGGGAGTCTAGACCCGTTTGCGGATCGGTGGTGAGGGAGTGGGGCCGTTTTTGGCGCAGATAGCCGTAGCTGGGCAGGTTGAGGATGCGCCCCACCCAGGCGGCCCGCAGCAGAAATTCCGTATCGCCGCCAAAGCGCAACCCCGTGGCAAAACCGCCCAGGTTCATCACCAACTGCCGCCGCACCAGGCTGGTGGGGTGCAGCAGGGGATGGCCCGGTTTTTCCGTTAGGGCCAGGTTCACGTCTAGGGGATAGTGGACGGAGACGAGGCGATCCGGTTCGCATTCCCAGCGGATTTCTTGGGTGCCGATTAGGTCGGCCTGGGTATGTTCGGCAACGGCTAACAACTGAGCAAGGCGTTCCGAAAATGACCAATCATCGGCATCTTGGAACAGGTAATAGTCGTAATGGGTGTCTTGGATGACTTGCTGCACCAATCGGTAGGGGCCAACGGTGGCAGGGGCGGTCAGCAGTGTCACAGATGGGAACTCGGCCACAATCGCCGCTGGCGGCACGGGGGAACCGTCATCCACCACCACGATGCCATCGGGGGGATGGGTTTGGTTCACCAAGGAAGCCAAACACCGCCGCAGCCAGGGTTCGCAGCGATAGTGGGGCACAATGGCGAGAACGGTGGCGGCGGGGTGGTGAGCAGGTGGGTGGGTGGGGGTGTCCGGCAAAGCTTTCGTCAAGGATTTTGCCGAGGAGGGCGTCAAGGATTCTGTGCCCCCGGCCCAAACCCGCCAAGCAAAGGGAATCCGCCGCCGTACCAAGCTCTCCGCCAAATCTATCAGTGACCAAGGGCGATCCCCAGGCAACTCCGTCAAACCAGCCTGCACCAAGTCCGTAGAAGCCAGCCAAGTCGTAACCGCCTCAGGGCTAGCCTGGGCCGTCTCAGTCGGAAACCTAGGCAACGGCAACCAGGGAGCCAGGTAACCCTTGTCAACGTGGGCGAAATCCTCCGTTGGCCAAGGCAACCCCCCAAACGGCCACCCCCCATCCTCCCCCAACACCCCATACCCCACCCACTGACGTAGGGTGCATTCGCGAAGCAATGCACCATCCCCGCTCACCCTTTCAGAACCCACCCGCCCCAACGGAAAATCCCCCCACCCCAACACCACACACCGACAGGAAGGCAGGTCTGGCGGACGTTTGGCCATCGCCGCCGCCACAATTTCCGCTGACACAAAGCGACCGTCCAGAATCAGCAACGGCGCTGTTGAGGTCATGGTCGAAGTCACGGTCATCCCTCGGCCCCTTGCCAGGGCAGCAAATCCACCAGTACGGCTTGTTTTGCGTTGTAGTGCTGGGTCAACGCCGCAAAGGCCATCGCTTGCCGAGGAGCCAGGGCCGCCACCTGCAAACAGCGATAGGCCAACTCCACCTGTCCCTGACGGTGAAGGGGCTGGGCCAAGGCTTGCACAATGGGCAACCAGGGGGTGATGCCCGCTGGGGGGGACTGGGCTGGATCAAGCCATCCCGGTATGTGGGTGTCTAGGATGGGAAGCCACCGGGCTGGATCGAGGGCTTGCCCTTGCGCCCGCAGACCATAGCCCCACTCGATCCAAAGGCGGGCTTGCTGATCGGCTGGGGTCGCCGCTTTTAGGGTGTACCAATCCTGCTCTAGGGCTAAATCCTGACCCAACGCTGCATCGTCCCCCAAGGTGGAATCACGATTTAAGGTTGAAGAACCTAAGGCAGAGGAACCCTGGATAAGACGCTGTCGCCAGGTGAGCCAAGCCTTGGTAAAAGGGCGGAGTGGGTCTGCATCCAGGGATTTTTGGGAGGCTGAATCCGTTAGATCAACGGGCGCTTGCCCCCGGACGAGGGCGCCCCAGTGCAGCAAATGAGCCAGGGTGAATTCTGAAGCCCATTGACGCAAATCCCCCACCAGCACCGCCAGCAGGGGGTTCAGGGCTTGGGCAACAGGGGGACGTTTTGGGGGCGCTTGGCGATGGATCACCCCATCAAAGGCGGCGAGTAGGTGGTGGGCGTTGATGGGATCCAGCGTCCACACCTCCCAAAAATCATGGTGATTGGAGGTTGTCAGATTGGCCCAGGCGGGGGCGGTGATTTCGGGAGAAAGGTGCAGGCTGGGAATGAGGCTATCTAACCAAGCAGCGGCAGGAAGGGCCATGGACTGAAGCCGTTCTAGGGCCTGACCATAGAGGGTTTCGGCCTGGGACTGGGGCAATAGACTGGTCGCTAACAGTAAGACTCGCCATCGCAGAATTTCCATGGCTGGATCGGTGAGGGGTGACCTATCGGCGAGGTCAGCAATTTTTTTCTGGATGACCCAGGGCAACGGTTGACCCATCACCGCAGGGCTGACCAAGGCTTTCAGCAGGGTGGCGATGGGCTGGGCTTCTCCGGTGGGCATGGCCCCAGCCTGCAACCAAGCCCCTAGGGATTGCTGGGTGACGACGGTTTGCCATTGGTCATCTGTCCAGGACACGGGGGGGATGGACTCAGCCAAGCTAGGTTCGGCCCAGGTAATGGCGACGGTACTGGGGCCAAAGGTGTTTTGTACCCAGTTGTTTAGGCTGTCTTGGGCTTCGGAAAATCTGAGATCCTGCCGACTTTGGTTGAGAGGGTTCTGATTGGGCGCTAGGACATCCTGGGTTGGGGACGGATTGACCGATTGCCCCAGCTCAGCCCTCGCCCAGGTCAATACTTGCCCCGGTGCCACTCGCTGAATGCGGTAGTGGGAAATCCCCGACAGCGGCGGCATGGGCACTTTTCCGGTGGGCAATAGGCCGTTAAGGGTGGTGACCCGATCTTCCATGCGGCCCAAAATTGCCACCGTAGGGCCAGGGCGACCGCAGGGGCAGGGGGTGTCGTAGGGCTGCACCAAGTCACCGCTTTGGTAGCGGATTAGCGGCATGGTTTCGTTCCACAAATCCGTGGTGATCAGGTGTTGGTCGAGGATTTCATAGAAACAGCGGTGCTCGTCGAGGTGCAAGCGGCCTCCCTCTGGGCAGGTCATCCCAAAGGCCGCCGATTCGTGGCAGCCATACTCGTTCACCACCGGGGCCTGAAACGCCGCTTCTAACAGGTGTTTTTGGTGTTCAAACAGCGGTTCCCCGGTGCAGATCACAGCCCGCACCGGGGGCAATTCCTTAGGCAACAGGCTGGCTATCTCACAGAGCCGACTGGGATGGCCACGCAGGGCGGTAGGGGTTTGGCGCAGGCTTTCCACCAACCCCGCCATCATTTCCGCACTAAGGGGGCCACCTAGGGCCAAATCCCCTGTCCGACCGGGCATCAGCCGACTGTTTAGGTTGAGAATCGGCACCGCTGGGGAAATGCCCCACCAGGCTAAACTTCGCTCACGGGCCTGGATGCGGGCTTGGTTCCAATTGGCCCCGGCAAAAAATTCGTAGGCTTGGCCCCGACTGCCGCTGGTGCTGCCCCGGTAGGCGATCCCAGATACCGAGGCCAAAAATAATCCGGGTTGGGAACGAATCTCCGCCTTGGTGAGTACCGGAATTTGGGTGAATCGCTCCGCCCAATCCGCCACTAATCGTAAATTCGGCTGGTTTGCCCCCGGTATGGGCGGGCGAGGAGACCTCGCCCCTACGGTTAGTTGGACGGGAAATCGCGGGTTTCCAGGTCGGCTTTGGGATGGCTGAGGGTGTTCTACCCCGTCAAAGAACGCCGCCACCAGCCCCGCCGCCCGCAACCGAGGCCCGTTGCCAGGGGCATCCATCGCGGCTTGCAACACCGCCGCTAGTCGATCTTGGACAAGGGCCGGTGGTGCAGATTGTCGCCCGTCGATCATTCCTGATCCGTGGGCTGGGTTTGGACAGGTTGAGCCTGGGAGTCCTGGGCAATCTCATCCCCCAAGGCCAGCCAATCAGCAGCGGGGGCGGGCTGAGCTGAGGATACTAGGGGTGCAACGCCCATGGCCATGGGTTTTTCACAAAATTCGCCCAGGTCTCGCAAAAAGCGTGTTGCCACCCAGCCCTCTCGAAAATAGGGAGCTGAGCCAAACCCAGCATCGTCGGTATATTCCCCAAAATGGCTGGTAATCTTCGTCCATTGGCCGCTTGTATCGCGCTCCAGCACCACCACAGCCCAGCCCTTCGGCACCGCCCCAATCACCCGACCATTGGGGGTTGCCCGAATGCGTAGCGGATCCCGCTCTGTAATCACACGGGCATAACGCTGGCGGGTTTGCCCTTCGCTGGGGCAAGCGGCCTGGGCTAGGGTGGGCTCTGGCGCAGCTAAGGGGGCAGCGGGAGCAGGTTTGATCCCAGCTAAGGAGAGCAGCACCCCAACTAGGGCTACGACAGCCCCCTTCCATTGCTTCAAAAACATGGCGGTTTCCCAAAAGAGATAGCTCCTCCATGCTAAACAAGGGATTTTGGCCTGGAAAGGCTTCGGACACAGTCTGTTACTCGCCCCTGCTGCCTGATGCCCCTGGAGATGCAGGACGGGGGTTAAGGGATAATGAAAACAGCGTTATAGAGAGAACCCCGGTGACCTTGCGCCCCCCCCGATACGACATTGACGCCATCATTGACGGCTACTCCCGAGGCTATTTTTTGATGGCCGACGACGACGGCAATACCCTCGGCTGGTACGCAAGTCGCCAACGTACCCTCATTCCCCTCGACCAGCGGTTTCGGTATCCCAAGTCGTTGCGGCGAGTGCTCAATCAAAATCGATTTCGGGTGGGTGTTAATCAGGCTTTTCAAGAGGTGGTAGACGGCTGTGCCGACCGAGATACCACCTGGATTTCTGAGGAACTCAAGCAGGTGTATTGGGATCTGTATCAAACGGGCTGGGCCTACAGCTTTGAAACCTGGCAGGGTAACGAACTGGCGGGGGGCGTCCTAGGCCTGGTGATTGGTGGGGCCTTCATTGGCGAGTCGATGTTTTTTCGCATTTCTGAAGGATCTAAGGTGGCCATGGTGAAGCTGGTCGAACACCTCAGACGACAACATTTTGTTTTATTTGATGCCCAAATGATGAACCCCCACCTGGCCCGATTTGGGGCCTACATTGTGCCCGAACGAGAATATAAAAGCTTGCTTAAGGTGGCCCTGGCCCAAAACTGCACGTTTCTATAGTTCCTACAAACATTAATTCTAAAATTGGGCTTATCCACCCTAGTCCCTGATGGCCTTGCACCTCGCCAAAGAGGATTTCGGCTTGTTGGGTTCTGCTATCGCGCCACCCAACCTACGAAAAATCAATATTTTTCAGCGTTGTACCAGTCAGCCAGCCCCAGGGCTGCTACAAGCAACTCGCCTTAACCCACCCAGGAGTGCCCCGCCTCTAACGAAGATGGGGGCGCAGGGCAGAGGTCTTCCCCCTCGGGCGCACCGATAGAAAACTCTCTGGCCAAAGAATAGATCCCATCCTGGTTCAGGTGTCGCATTGTAAATGAGTGTTGCAATCCGGTTACAACCGCTGAGGCGTGGCCCGAAATGCCCAAATCTGCGTGATAGGATGCCTCTCGTAGCTTTTGCGATTTTGGGAGACACATCCTTGTCACTTCGGGTAGCAGTAGTAGGATCAGGTCCGGCAGGCTCCTCGGCTGCCGAGACGTTGGTAAAAGCCGGTATCGAAACCTATTTGTTTGAGCGCAAGTTAGACAACGCCAAACCCTGCGGTGGGGCCATTCCCCTCTGTATGGTGGATGAGTTTGACCTGCCCCCCAACATCATCGACCGCCGGGTGCGGAAGATGAAGATGATCTCCCCCTCGAATATTGAAGTCAACATCGGCAGCACGCTGAAGGATGACGAGTACATCGGCATGTGCCGCCGCGAAGTGATGGACGGCTTCATGCGGGATCGCGCTGCCAAGCTGGGGGCCAAACTCATCAACGGCACCGTCTATGCCCTAGACCTGCCCAAGTCCAGCAGCGATGCCTACACCCTGCACTACACCGAACACCGCGAAGACGGTCTGGTGGGCGACAACAAGTCTTTGCAAGTGGATTTGGTGATTGGGGCCGATGGAGCCAACTCCCGCGTCGCCAAGGCCATCAACGCTGGCGACTACAACTATGCCATCGCCTTCCAAGAGCGGATTCGTCTGCCCGAAGACAAAATGGCCTACTACGAAGACCTGGCGGAAATGTATGTCGGCAACGATGTCTCCCCCGACTTCTACGCCTGGGTATTCCCCAAGTACGACCACGTCGCCGTGGGCACCGGCACCATGCGGGTGAACCAGGCCAAAATCAAGCAACTCCAGGCTGGCATTCGCGCCCGTGCCGCCAAGCGCTTAGAAGGTGGCGAAATCATCAAAGTAGAAGCGCACCCCATCCCTGAGCATCCC
>CAZWNR010000161.1:0-8093 GCA_964635665.1 uncultured bacterium
GCAGATGCAAGCCTTTACCGTATAGTAGATATGGCTGTGTTGTCTTCTATCAACTCATTGCAATTATGGACATTTTGACCTTGGGCTGGGTATCTCTGCTGGTTGTCTTCACCTTCTCGCTGTCGATGGTGGTCTGGGGCCGCAACGGCTTCTAAGGTTGTTTACCTGCCGTAAGCCATCACATTAGCCATGGAAGCCACCCTAGAAGCACAAGCCTTTAGCGTCCTTGCCGTGCTGGCCCTAGTTTTGCTAGTGGTCGTCACTGGAGGGGTTGCATACCTCACGGCTGCCGACTGGCGAGATCGTCGTCGCCGCAAAAATGACCAGGATGCCGTCAAGCGTCGGCCCGCCAAGGCTGCTAAGGCCGCTAAAAAGTAGCCCCGCCTATTCCCATTGCAAAGGCTCGGATCGTCGGTGACTAGCTGGCGTCCGGGCTTTTGCTTTGGGGCAATACTCGGTGAATCCCCCCTGCCAGCCTTACAATGATCCCCCCTGCCCCCCTTAAAAAGGGGGGATTCGGATTCAAAGTCCCCCTTTTTAAGGGGGATGTAGGGGGATCGCTAAGTCATGGCTGCATCAGAAGCAGGATGTGTATCGCGGTAAATGAGTGGGCGAGGAGACCTCGTCCCTACGTTTGTGGGGGTTCAAAATTGGGGGGATAAGGTTGGGATAAGGTATCACGGGTGAGGGTGGCGGGGAGGTTGCACTCCACGAAAGGTAGATTTTTATCTGAGGTTCATGAGGTTTGATGGCAGCAACGGTTCCTAAGACAGGTTCCCCAACGGCGAGACAATGGGCGCTTTCTGCCCTGCTTCAGGTGCAGGGGGGAGCCTATGCCGACGTGGCCCTGCATCGCACCTTGGTCCAGGCGAAGCTATCGGCCCAGGATGCTGCTTTGGTGACGGAATTGGTCTACGGCACGGTGCGGCGGCAGCGTACCCTGGACGGGCTGATTTCTCAATTGGGCACCCGCCCTGCCGAGAAGCAGCCCCCGGTGTTGCGGCTGGTGTTGCAGTTGGGCCTTTATCAGTTGCGCTATCTCAAAGCGATTCCGGCCTCGGCGGCGGTGAATACCAGCGTAGATTTAGCCAAGGCCAACGGCTTGGGGCAACTGTCTAAGGTGGTGAACGGCCTGCTGCGGCAGTACGAACGGCTGGCATCCAAGGGTACCGATTCCCTGGTGCTGCCCGAAGATCCCACGACAGCGTTAGGGGTGCGCCATAGCTATCCCAACTGGATCGTAGACCTGTGGCGACAACAGCTTGGCGACACGGAAACCGACCAGCTTTGCCAGTGGTTTAACCAGGTGCCCAGTCTGGATCTGCGCGTGAACCGCCTACAAACTACCGTGGAAGCGGTGGAACAAGCCCTCTCAACAGCGGGAACCGCCACAGAACGCCTGCCCGGTTTGCCCTGGGCGTTGCGGTTGAGCCAGCATTCTGGGGCCATCACCGACCTACCGGGCTATGGCGAGGGCTGGTGGGCCGTGCAGGATGCCAGCGCTCAACTGGTGGGTCAAATCCTCGATCCGCAACCGGGCGAAACCGTAATTGACCTCTGCGCCGCACCGGGAGGAAAATCCACCCACCTGGCGGAAATGATGGGTGACCAGGGAACCGTTTGGGCTTGCGACCGTACCGCATCCCGGCTCAAAAAAGTGACGGTCAACGCCCAGCGCTTGCATCTCCACAGCATCCGCACCCACCTGGGCGACAGCACCAATTTAGCCCAACTCCACGGCCAAGGGGATCGGGTTTTAGTCGATGCCCCCTGTTCTGGCCTGGGCACCCTGCACCGCCACGCCGATGCCCGCTGGCGACAAACCCCAGATTCCATCCAAACCCTGGTGCCGCAACAGCAGACCCTATTGACCGAAGCGGCCCGCTGCACCAAACCGGGCGGCACCCTGGTCTACGCCACCTGCACCCTCCACCCCGCCGAAAACGAAGGGGTGATCCAAACCTTTCTGCAAAGCCATCCCCACTGGCACATCCAACCCCCAACGGTGGATTTAGTGCCAGGACTTACCCCCACTCCAGACGGCTGGATCAAACTATGGCCCCACCGTCAAAATATGGACGGCTTTTTCATGGTCTGTCTGCGTTACTCGTAAAAGGGATTACACAGGGCTAAATTAGGCATGTGCTTAAAGTCGTCCACATTCCTGGTTGTCGCACAGGTAGAAATCTGTAATGCCGTTACCGCAATTAGGGCATCGGGAAGGGCGACATTGCCACCTTTGTTGCTACCGTCCCCGCCCCAGACGATGGTGAAGCGGGTGCATCTTGGAAGTCTTTAACGACCTGGGTGAATCGGTGGATGGGGTGATGGTGCCCAAATCGGCTATGGCCCCATATCCGTAGCCCACGGGTTGCTTAGTCGTTTTGAGGTGTCGTCGTCGGGTAGGAACACCAGTCGCTCCAGCCGCCGACGTAGAGTTTAGCCAAGGGTTTTTCGGCCAAGGCTTGGGAGAGCAAGTTGACGCAGGCGGTAACCCCCGATCCGCAGTAGACGATGGTTTCCTCGGCTTCCGTTAGGTCGTCCCATCGTTGGGCTTGGGCGGCGGTGGGTAGGAGGTAGCCCTCCGGGGTAGAGACCTCTTGCCAACACTGGTTGCTGGCACCGGGAATGTGTCCGGCCACGGGGTCGATGGGTTCCACTTCGCCACGGTAGCGGGCGGGTTCGCGGGAGTCGATCAGCCGCACCCCAGGATCATCCTTGCGGCGGCGCACATGGTCGATATCAACCACCCAACCCGATTGAGGACGGGGGATGAACTGGCCTGATCGAGGTTTGGGGGCCTCGGTGCTGACGGCATAGCCGCCCTGCTGCCAAGCGTTCCAGCCGCCATCCAGCACCGCTACGGCCCCGTGGCCGAGGTATTTCAGCATCCACCACAGACGCGAGGCAAAGGCAAACCGCGAGGCATCATAGACCACGACCTGGGTGGGGCCTTGGGGCGCAGTCGAGGATACTCCCATCTGTTCGAGCCGTTGGTGGAAGGCGTCCCAATCGGGCAGGGGATGACGACCACCGTGGGCTTGCACCGGGCTGGAGAGGTCTTGATCTAAATTGAGGTACCAGGCTCCGGGGATATGCCCAGCATCGTACTGCTGCTGCCCCAGGTGAGGATCGGCCAGGGAAAAGCGGCAGTCTACCACCACCACCTGGGGATCGCTCAAATGGGCCACCAGCCATTCGGCACTGACCGCATGGGGGAACTCATTGGGGAACTCAGTCCTGGAAAAATTAGCCTGGTTTGCGTCTGTCATAGGATCACAAATCTTTTACGCCCACATGACTCCAAGGAATCGTTCGCCTCAATTGGCTAATTGCGTCTCACTTGATCTAAATTTGCCCGCCCGGACACACCGTAGACCAGTTGTCGAGGTTATCCCGCGAGGCAATCATCCCCGCCAGCTCACCCCGGTAGGCGATCAGTCTGCTTCGGTCGGGGGAGGTGGGGGGTACTAGTTCCACTAGGCGATCCACCGAGGCGGCGGCACAGGCCCAGTCGCTAGCGGCCACAGCGGCGGCAACGGTGGTTTCTAAGCGAGCAATCTCAGCTTGCCTAGCGGCTTCGGCCCGCTGATTATCAATGTAGGTTTCCATGTTGCGGATGGCGGCGAGGGCGTAGCGATCCCCCGGACGTGCCGCTAGGGCACGGCGAAAGTTAATCAGAGCCGTGTGGTAATCGCCCTGTTCTGCTGCCGCATAGCCTACCAGCATGGCGTTTGTGTAGCGCTGGGCAGCGGTTTGTTTGGTTGCGGTCAGGGCGATGTCCGTGGGCTTAACCGGGGTCAAGCCAGCCGCCCCTTGGGCCAGCCCCACCGTTGCCCAACTGCCGAGTCCTCCCACAAGACCTACCCCACTGAGGAGGAGGCCCAACCGCTGTCGTCTCAGTTGTCGGAGCCTGATCATTGGCCACCTTCCCTGCAAAACGCCCGTAACAATGTCCTGGGCAAAACCCACGACCGTCTAGGGTAGCGAATTTTTCCGGTTGTGTTGCAATGAGGTGTCGTCTTGATACAACTTGTGCCTTTTGTGTCTCAAAACGGAGGTCAAACGGGCACGCTAATACCAGAGTCGTCCCGGTGACCCTGCCCTATGTCTCTCTCTCCCTCCCAACCCGATTGCCCAGTCACGGAATTGGTTAGCCAAGTATTAGAAGCTCGCTATATCACCCAAACCCAGTACCAGACGCTGTCTGCCCTGGTGCTGGCCGATGGCACCGTGGATGAAGCCGAACGTCGCCAAATTAACCGCCTCTTCGATGCCATCCAGAATGGCCGTGTCAAAATCCATCCTTGAGGGGCTGTGGCCCGCTCCTATGGATAGAGGGGCGACGACTATAGGCCGCAGCCCTGAGGAGAGCAGCTTAGGGTGTAGCGTGCTTCCCCAGGGTGGAAACTCGAAAGCTCTAAGCGGCGACTAACCCCCGGTGACGCAGCAGAGCTTGGGTGCTGGGTTCACGCCCTCGGAAGGCTTTGAATACCTCCATCGGGTGACGACTGCCGCCCAGAGCCAGCACCGTATCCCGGAACCGACGCCCCGTTTCTACGACAGCCTGTTCATTCTCTAGGCCTACCTCCTCAAAGGCGGCGAAGGCATCGGCGCTCAGCACCTCGGCCCAGAAGTAGCTGTAGTAGCCCGCCGCATAGCCCCCGGCAAAAATGTGGGTGAAGGCGCACAGGAAGGAGTCTTCGGGGAGGGGCTTGAGGATAGAAGACTGGGCGGCAATGCGCTGGTTGACCTTGGCCACGGTTTCGCCGCCATTGGGCTGGTAGCGGTGGTGTAGTTCAATGTCTGTCCAGCCAAAGCGCACCTGTCGCAGAATGGCGCTTCCGGTCATAAAGGTGCGGGCGGCAACGATTTTTTGGTACAGATCCTCCGGTAGGGGTGCCCCGGTATCCACATGGCGGGCCAGGGTGAGCAGGGTATCGCGGTGGTAGCACCAGTTCTCCATAAACTGGCTGGGCAGTTCCACGGCATCCCATTCCACGTTGTTGATGCCTGCGGCCCCGGTGTAGTCTACCTGGGTGAGCATATGTTGCAGACCGTGACCAAACTCGTGGAATAGGGTTTCCACGTCGCGGAAGGTCATCAGGCTGGGCTTGCCGTCCACCGGGGGCGCTTGGTTGCACACCAGGTAGGCCACAGGGAGGCGCACCTGGCCAGCGGTTTTGCCCCGGTTGATGCAGGTGTCCATCCAGGCACCGCCGCGCTTTTCGGCGGGTCGGCTGTAGGGGTCAAGATAAAAGTGGGCAATGGGTTCGCCACTGCCGTTGAGCACCTGGAAATAGCGCACATCGGGGTGCCACACAGGGGCTTCGCCATCGGCGGGGGCAATGGTGATGTCGAAAATACGATTCGCCAGGGCAAACAGGCCATCGAGCACCTGGGGCAGGGGGAAGTAGGGCCGCAGTTCTTCGTCGTTAAGGCCGTACTTTTCTTCGCGGATGCGCTCGGCCCAAAAGGCGGTATCCCAGTGGGTGAGGTCGCTGGCTTCGGCGGCACCCTTTTCGGCGGCGAAGGCTTGCAAATCCGACAACTCCTTTGCAGCGGTGTCGTAGCTGGCGCTGCGCAGTTCACCCATCAGCTTGTCGATGGATTCCACGGACGGGGCCATCTTGCGGGCGAGGCTGAGTTCGGCATAGGTGCCGTAACCCAGCAGGTTGGCCATTTCGTGACGCAGGGCCAGAATTTTCTCGATGTTGGGGTTGTTGTCCAGGTCGCCTGCCGAGGCACGGGTAACAAAGGCGCGATAGAGCTGCTCCCGCAAATCCCGCCGCCGACTGTGCTGCATAAACGGCCCATAGCAGGGAAAATCTAGGGTAATCCGCCAGGGGCCAGTTTCGGGGGTAGCCGCCTCTTCCCCCTCAGCGCGGGCCAGTTGGGCCGCTAGGGCCAGCAGACTGGGGGGGAGTCCGTCCACGTCTTCAGCGGTGGTCAAGGTGAGGCTGAAGGCCTTGGTGGCGTCTAGCACGTTGTTCGAGAACTTGGTGGTCAGTTCCGCTAGGGCCTGCTGGATTTCGTTGAAGCGATCCTTCTCAGCCCCTTCCAGCCCTACGCCCGACAGTTCCGCTTCGCGAATCGAGGATTCCACAATCCGCTGCTGAGCCGGATCAAAGCCGTCCCACTCGGCACTGTCCCGCAGTTGCTTAAAGGCTTCGTAAAGCGGCTTGCTCTGGCCCATTTGGGTGGCAAACTGCACCAGGGCGGGCTGCACTGCTTCGTAGGCGGCGCGTAATTCAGGACTATTTTTTACCCCCATCAGGTGCCCTACAATGCCCCAACTCCAGCTCAGGCGTTCCTCAATCCGAGTTAGGGGTTCCACCAAGCCCTCCCAGGTGGGGGAAACCCTGGTCTCCAACGCCTGAAAGTCCGCCGCCAAGTTCTCTAGCAGGGTGGTGATGCCGGGGACGATGTGGGCGGTTTCAATGCGGTCAAAGGGGGGCAGCCCAGAGCCAATCAGCAGAGGATTTTGCACAGTAGTCGCTGTCATAGTTAGAACGCTAAGGATGCTCGTTAAAGGTGGGAAGTGGCAATCACTACAGGGTCATCATGTCAGTCATTCTCCCCGATTCCCGCCGGATTGTCCTAGCTAGGCGATGATGGCCGTCCTCAGCGGACACCCCAGGGGAAACTTAGGTGAAGTCATTATGAGTTTGCCTAGACCTACCATAACCTCAAACCCCTAGGCTCGGCCACCCAAGTCCGGGGTGACGTTGGCAGGTTTTGGGCTCTACGAGTGGAGCCTACTGAAGCGTGAATACTCCGGTTGATCGCATGGGTCTGCTTGAGCGATGGCTGAAGGGTAGGAGTAAAACAAGAATCAGGCGATTCAGCCGTTATTCAAACAATAATTCCTCTGGTGAATATTGGTGATTTTGAATAGCAACTATTGAAGAAAAATTAGCCTAATGGAGATGCCTGGGTAAGTTTGTTTAAGACTCGTCAAATATATTTGAGATCCATATAATGTGCGTACAAAACAACTGAAGGGTGACCGCCATGGCCACCCTTCGTTAGAGGTTTATTTAGCGAAAAACAACGGGGTTAGTTTGTCCGTGTTTCAGGTTGAATTACTTATCTCAAGAAGCAAACAATACGGAAACAGGTGAAAAAATGACAAACGTAGAGGTTTGGCAACCTTGGTAGCTCGATGTCTTGACCGACATAAAGGGCGAGATATTTAACGTGGCAAAAGCCTAAGTTAGTGTCTCTATGTGAACTGAACAAGGTTAAGTTTTAGGGTTTGATGAACCTATCACCAGCTGCTTTTTCTTTTGGAGAAATCTCAGAAAGGAAGCGAGGCTTGTATAGTTATTCAATTGTCTTTCGATAGATTTAATCTAGCATGATTGACTATAAAAAATGAGCCTGTTTACGGTTCTTCATAGCCTTCAAGTTTAGGTTTAATTTCGACAAGAAACGACACAGTTGTGAGAGTAAAGCCCTACAGGCCGCACTGGGCGCGCTGTTGGTCGAGGGCGTGCTGTAGCTGGGGGGTAAGGCCAAGTTGGGCCGTGTTGTAGAGGCGATCAAACTCGCGCTGGAAGTGGGCGGCTACGGTGGGGTTGCGGATTACCAACAGGTTTTCGTCGTTGGTGGTGTTGGCGGCATCACTCCAGTTTTGGGATCCAATTATCACGGTGAAGCCATCCACGACGGCGAATTTGTGGTGCAGCTTGTCGCCCTCGGCCAGGGTGGGCGTACCGACGCTGGTGATAGGGGTGGGCCAGGGGCGGTTTTGGCTATCCACCTTGCAGCGATGGTCGGGTAGGCTCAGGCCCATCATGTCTAGCCCAGCGCTGTAGCTGCGGTAGGCAAAGCCGGGGTCAATCAGGGTTTGAATGGGCACGCCGCGCTGGGCCACCGTCCAAAGCTGATTGCTGAGGGCTTGCTCGGAAAACACGAACAGGGCTAGGTTCACCCGCTGGGTGGCTTGGCTGAGGGTTTTGGCAATCAGGCCGTTGACGCTGACGCTCCAGGGCTGGGTGGGCGAGGTGGGAGAAAACTGCACCTCCACCGTAGACCCGGTCACGGCGGCGCGTTTGGCAGGGCGGGCGGGCTATTGGAGTCCAAACTGG
>CAZWNR010000162.1:0-8066 GCA_964635665.1 uncultured bacterium
TTGGTTGTCGAATTCCCCAGTCTGCGACCGCAGACGTCCGCTGTCAGCCAGGGACTTCATGCCCGGGTGAGTGGGGCCGGAGTCCCCTAGCCTGTAGGTGTTGGTGGGCGGTGCCCACCCTACGAGGGGTGTCATGCGTTCACCTCTTGGGGGGCTTCCTTACCGTTGAGGTCGCTGAGGTATTCCGGCTCGATTAGGAGTTCTTCGTACTCTTCCCGGAAATATTTCAGGGTGCTGAGGACGGGGTTGGGAGCCGTTTGGCCCAGGCCACAGAGGCTGGTGTCACGCACCATTTCGCAGAGGGCTTCCATTTTGACCAAATCCTCGGCGGTGGCTTGGCGCTTGAGGATTTTGGACAGCATGGCATAGAGCTGCACCGTGCCCGTGCGACAGGGGACGCACTTGCCGCAGGTTTCCCCTCGGCAGAACTCCATGTAGAACTGGGAAATGCCGACCATGCTGGTGGCGTCGTCCATCACCACCATGCCACCGGAGCCCATCATAGAGCCGACCTTGCGGAGGGAATCGTAGTCCACCGGGGTATCCAGCATGGATTTGGGGATACAGCCGCCGGAGGGGCCACCCGTCTGCACCGCCTTCACCTCGCCATCGGGGACACCGCCGCCCATTTCCTCCACGATCTGCCGCAGGGAAATGCCCATGGGTACTTCGATCAGGCCGTTGTTGCGGATTTTGCCCGTCAGCGCAAAGATCTTGGTGCCCTTGCTGTTGTCGGTGCCGATGGAAGCGTACCAGTCCGCCCCATTGCGGATGATGGCCGTAATGTTGGCCAGGGTTTCCACGTTATTGATCAGGGTTGGGCAATCGTACAGCCCCTTCTGCGCCGGATAGGGAGGCCGAGGTACCGGGTTGCCGCGTCCGCCTTCGATGGACTGGATCAGCGCCGTTTCTTCGCCGCAAACAAAGGCCCCCGCCCCAATACGGATGTCGATTTTGAAATCAAAGGCCGAATCAAAAATTTGGCTACCCAACAGGCCGTACTTTTTGGCCTGCTGAATGCCCTTCTGCAACCGAGCAATGGCCAGGGGATATTCCGCCCGCACATAGATATAGCCGTGATTAGCCCCCACCGCATACCCGGCAATCGCCATGCCCTCTAGGACGAGGTGGGGATCGCTCTCTAGGATGCTGCGATCCATAAACGCCCCCGGATCGCCCTCATCGCCGTTGCAGATGATGTACTTTTGGCCTTCGGGCATCTTCGCCACCGTGGCCCACTTCAGCCCGGTGGGATAGCCGCCGCCACCCCGCCCCCGCAGGCCGCTCTTAGAAATTTGATCCACCACCTCGGCGGGGGTCATCTCGTAAATCGCCTTATGCAGAGACTCGTAGCCCCCCACCGCGATGTATTCTTCGATGCGTTCGGGGTCAATTTTGCCGCTATACTCCCGCACCACCCGCATTTGTCGGGCAAAGAACGGATGGTTCACATCGCCCTGAATCGGCTGAGCCGTGCCGCCATCCATGGCCTCAATGATGCTAGCCGCCTGGTCGGGGGTAACTTCTTCGTAGAGCAACTCGTCAGGATCCACCTGCACCAGCGGGCCACGGCCACAAAAGCCCATGCAGCCCACCCCCACCACCTCCACCCGATCCTCCAGGTGATGATCCGTCACCGCCTGCTTCAAATTACCGTAGATACCCATGGCATCCGCCGCCCGACACCCCGTTGAGGTACAGCAATGCACCCGCACGGGCTTTTGGCGTTCCTGTTCCGCCTTGGCGACGACCTGTAGTCCTTGTAAATCCATGATGTGTCTCCTGTGGGAGGGGGAGGGGGATGTTGTTCGTTCTTGGTTATTTGGGGTTTGTTCTTGGTTATTTGGGGTTGGTTATTCGTTATTTGGGATGGGGCTAGAGGTTCAAGCCCAGTGCTGTGGATTCAACCAGCAATCAATAACTAACAACCGATAACCAACGGCCAAAACTCACCCCTCACTTTCCCAAACCTTGACCTTGGCAACGGCTTCCTCTGGCGAGAGCTTGCCGCCCACGGTGCCGTCAAATACCACGGCGGGGGCAATGCCACAGGCCCCAAGGCAGCGGGCCGCCATCAGGGAAACCTTGCCATCCGGGGTGGTTTCGCCCAGTTCAATGCCCAGTTCCTCTTGGAGTTTTTCCATCACCTTGTCGCCGCCCTTGACGTAGCAGGCGGTGCCCATACAGACCACGCAGGTATGCGCTCCGCTGGGCTTGAGGGAAAACAGGTGGTAAAACGTGGCCACCCCATAGACCTTGCTGAGGGGCAGCTTGAGGCCGTGGGCCACGTATTGCAGCACGTCTTCCTCCAAGAAACCAAAGGCTTCCTGGGCAACGTGGAGTACCTCAATTAGGGCGTCGGGGGCATACTGCTGCCGCTTCATGGTGATGTCGAGGCGTTTGAAGCGCAGGTCAGGCTTGGCGGCCTTTTCCTTTTTGGCGGCGGGCTCAACGGTGGTCGTCGTAGCGGTGGGTGACATGGCACAACCCTTGATAGATGTCGGTTATAGCCCTAGAAAGCACTACAACCAACGTGGCGGACAAATAACTAAAAAGAACGCTTGAATGATCCGAACTCACTTTCAAAATAATCGGTGTTCGACAAAAAACAATTTAAGAGAATCTTATGATTTTCAGAGGACAAGCTCCCAAAAACAGCACAATAAATGTGATGGGGAATACTCTATCCCAGGCAGGTCAATGCGTTGCAGCAAAAGCATTTTGAAGGGATCATCAACGCAATATCAATGGGCGATTTTAACAACATGATCCTTTCAAAAGTCTATCTAGGCGGCATTTTAGCCACAGTTTCACGTTATCTGATCCCCCGGATAAAAACAGGGTTCTATTCACAGATCTATACTATTCGGCAATCAGATTTTCCTGAGTTTTCTGATTGCGACCCCCTACGATTAAAAACTCATATTTTCTTAAGGATTCTATGAAAAACATCGTAATTCTTCTGGCTAAAGAATACGAGGGGTTCTGAAGTCCCGCCTATTCCCAATCCTGGTATGTCCTCCGGTTTGGGTAGGCGAAGCGATCTCGCCCCTAGGTACGTTTGGACAGATTGGTCACCGGGGGTATGGGGTTTGGATTGGGAATCGTAGCTGGGCCTATGAGGTGAGCGCCGCTAAAACAGGGTTAAATCCCACTCCGCATCGCTGAATTGGTCTGGCCCCACCAGATCGGCCCGCACGGCTAGGTAGCGGCTGCAATAGATCGACGATTGCTTAAAGCGAGGATTAGGGCGTCCGGTTTGGGCATCTTGTTCAGCGTAAGCTTCAAGATATTCTGGGGCAATGGCCTGGGTTTTCACCTGGACAGCGTTGGATTCAGGGGCAGACATCAGCTCCTCCCACCGTATAGCGGATTTTCTTGCTCCTAAAGATAATCTCGATGGCCCAAAAGTGGGTCAGGCTTTCAAAAGGTTTAAGGGTGTTGCCTCTCCCCCTAGCCCTCTTGTCCGCCCCTAGCCCACGTAGAGATTCATCACCAGCGTCAGCAGGAAGATAATTTGTGCGGCGAGGACAAACAGATAGATAATCGCCCGTCCTTTAAATACCGTCAGCAGTAGGCTGATATTTTTGAGGTCGATCATGGGGCCAAACACCAGAAAGGCCAACAGAGACCCGCTGGTGAACACCGAAGCAAAGGACAGGGCAAAGAAGGAGTCCACCGTGGAGCAGATGGAGACCACCCAGGCCAGGGCCATCATCGCCACGATGGACGTAACTGGCCCCTGGCCCAGGTTGAGGATCACCTCCCTGGGAATAGCGACCTGCACAAAGGCGGCAATGGCGCTGCCCAAAATCAGCACCGCCCCCAGTTCCCGCATCTCCAGCACCATATTGTCTACCATCATGCGCAGGCGTACTCGCATCGGCGGCGGGGCCCCCGTCACCTGGGCCAACACCTGGGCGGGGGGGGCATCCAGTTGCAGCACCTGGCCAGGGGCCTGCATCAAAAAGGTGCCGGATTTTAGGAGTGGAGAAATCTCTTCGTCAGGGGTGGCTGGGCCGCTGGTGGGGGCCTTGGGGGCGGGCTGCGGATCGGCCATCATGCGGGCCAGGTTGTCTTGCAAAAAGGGCCGCATATCCGCCTGGGTGCTGAAAATTAGGGCGATGGTCATGGCCACGATTAGCGTGAAAATCACCCGCAAAAAGACGATTTCTGGCTGGTCTCGGAAGGCAATCCAGGTGGCCCAAAACACGATGGGGTTCACCGTGGGAGCTGCCAATAAAAAGCCAATGGTCAGCGCTGTGGGGGCACCCTTCATCATCAACCGCCGCGCCACGGGAATGTTGCCGCACTCGCAGACCGGAAACAAAAAGCCAATCAGTCCACCGGCCAAGGCTGCCAGCAGGGCGTTGCGGGGAATTAGGGTGAGCAGCTTTTGCTCGTCCACAAACAGCAGCAGCACGCTGGAAAAAATCACCCCTAACAGCAGAAAGGGCATCGCCTCTACCAGCAAGCTGAAAAAGAGCGTGATGCCGTTATTGAGTTGAACCATCGGTCTTGAACCCCAGCTATGGCCACGACTCGGCAGGTCTGCCGCTGAACCGGATCGCCCCAGGCAGGCAGACGCCTATTTTAACGGATCTTGTAGGGCCCGTCCGTAGCTGAAGATCGCTGTGGCTCCATGATCCCCGCCCTTTTTACAATCGATCTAACGAACTAACGAATACGGCTAGGAGCAGAACGCCGCTGGCGCATCCGACGAATCAGCGGTAGGCCCAGGTAGTAGCTCAACAGACTGGCCACTACACCGACCACGGCACTACCCAACATCAGCCGCGCCGAGACCTCGGTGCCCATGTCGGCCCAGCCCCTCAGGCTATCCAGATCGGTGAAACCCTTGGTGGAGCTGGTGCCCAGAATCCAGACACCCACCTGGTAGTTAAAGGCAAAAATGGGCAAGTAGGTAAAGGGGTTGCTAATCCAGGTGGAGGCCGCCGCCATGATACGGTTGCCGCGCAGCACCGTGGCGATGGCCACACCGATGAGAATCTGGAACCCAAACAGTGGGAAGGAGCCGGCAAAAACGCCGCTGGCCATGCCCCTAGCCAACTGTTCGGGACTGCCCTGGAGACGCACAAACCGCAAATATAGGTAACGTAGCTTGCGCCGCCAATCCGACGTAGATCCCTTGCGTGTAGCGGAATTTGCGCGGAATTCGGTGTCTTTGGTTAGGGTCATAAGGGCAACGGGGTGAGGAGAGAACTGGATAGATAAAGTCGATGGAGCCTGGCCTACCGGGGTGAGTCCGGGTAGGGATCAACAGGGGCACTACAAACTCATGTTAAGGAATGATTCTTTTTTATTCTATCGGTGAGGATTTGGATAGACCAAGTATCCCATCCAGTGTGTCAGGGGCAGCGTTCCCCTACATCACAAAACCTACGGACTTCCACCGATGAGTAAAGCCCACACCAAAACCAATGCCGCCCGCATCCTCGACCGCCTCAAGCTGCCCTATCAGGTCTTGGAGTATGAGGTCGATCCCGATGACCTGGCCGCCGAAAGCACCGCTGCCAAACTAGGGCTGCCGCCGGAACAGGTGTTCAAAACCCTGGTGGCACGGGGAGATCGTCAGGGGGTTTGCCTTGCCGTGGTGCCGGGGAATGCCCAGCTTGACCTCAAAGCCCTGGCCAGCCTTGCCGGAGAGCGCAAGGTAGACACCGTGCCCCTCAAGGATGTGCAGCCGTTGACGGGCTATATTCGCGGCGGCGTGACGGCCCTGGGCACGAAGAAAACCTACCCTGTCTATGTGGATGAATCGATCTTGACCTTTGACCAAGTGGCCGTTTCCGCCGGAAAACGAGGGCTAATGCTGTGGCTCGCCCCCCAGGACTACCTCACCGCCACCCAAGCTACCCTAGGGCCGCTGGCAAGGCCGTAATCCGCAATTCCAGCAGAGATTTAGATCCCAGGGTTCTCATCCAGAGATGCTGCCATCTTCGGCACGGCCCTAGATAGAACCCGGGGATCTGAAGGGTTTGCGGCTACCCCTGCGCTAGGATCAAAGCGGATTCCCACTCCCCACTCCCATGACCTCCTCCCCGCCCCCCAACCAAGGCCGCTCCCCCTGGGATTTTGGCCGATTGGTGCAAACCCTAGATTTTTTCGAGTCCATCCCTGTCGTCAGCAAGCTAAAAGCCATGTTTTCTGGTTCCTCTGCCCCCCGTCCGCCCCAGGTTGCCAATGGGGTGCTGTTTGATTTCAGCCATCCCCGATCCTCCACCAGCCTGGAGGCCATGGCCCTGTGGGGGGCGCTAGATGATGTGGTGATGGGGGGCGTTAGCAACAGCGGTTTTCAGGCGGGGGAGGAAGCGGCCTGCTTTACCGGGAAGGTCTCCACCGACAACTCTGGGGGCTTTGCCTCGGTGCGCACCCGCAATTTCGATCCGCCCCTGAATCTGGGCACCTACCAGGGGCTAACCCTGCGCCTGCGAGGGGATGGCCAGCGCTACAAGATTTTTCTACGCGACCGCGATGGCTGGGATGCCGTGGCCTACGGGTTATCCTTCGACACCGTGTCCCAGGATTGGATTACCGTGACGGTGCCCTTCAGTGACCTGGTGCCCGTGTTTCGCGCCCGTTCTCAGCCCGATGCCAAACCCTTAGATCCCACCAGCATCCGATCTCTCCAACTGATGCTGAGCAAGTTTGAGTACGACAATGCCCTCAATCCCCATTTCACCCCTGGCCCCTTTTGTCTGGAGGTGCAGACCATTGCTGCCTATCGCTAGTTGGTTGCTATTAGTTATTGGTTATTGGATGTTTGAAGACCGTGGGGTTGGGTTCGCCTACCCGTCAACAACAACTTACCGTGGCCAACTAGCGACCTATTTGCCCCTCCTCAGCATGGCAAAATGGGGAAACCTATTGTGTTTCTGCCGTTCATCCCTGGATTGCTGCAATGTCTAGCCCCGACGTTTCTCTCCCCAGTCCTTCTCCGGCCCAGTCGGCTCGCCCCAATTTAGGACTGCTGACCATGCTGCGCCTGGGGGTGTTCAACATGGGCTTGGGCATTATGTCTTTGCTCACCCTGGGGGTGCTCAACCGGGTGATGATTGCGGAACTGCGGGTTCCGGCCCTGGTTGTGGGGGGCACCATTGCGGTGCACCAATTCATGGCTCCGGCGCGGGTGTGGTTTGGCCAAATGTCCGACGCTCGCCCCCTGCTGGGCTACCACCGCAGCGGCTATATCTGGCTGGGCATCGTCTCGGTAGCGGTGATTTCCTTTTTGGCGCTGCAAGTGGTGTGGCAAATTGGGGGCCAAACCCTCACCAATGGCTGGGGGCCGGGGGTATATCCCTGGGTGGGGCTGCTGGGGTTGCTGTTTGCGGCCTATGGCTTGGCCCTCAGTGCCACCTCAACCCCCTTCACCGCCCTGCTGGTGGATGTTTCCGACGAGGAAACTCGCTCCCGCCTGGTCAGCATCGGCTGGGCCATGCTGATGTTGGGCATCATTACTGGGGTGATCATCACCTCCATTGTGCTCAAGCCCATTGAGCTAAACGCCCCTTTCGAGCAGGTGCGCAGTGCAGTGAATCGGCTGTTTATCATTGCCCCAGCGGTGGTTTGTGCCCTGGCCGTCTTCAGCACCTACGGCATCGAGCGTCGTTATTCTCGCCTGCGGGATCGATCTTCCCTTAAGGATCGCGAGGACAGCCTCACCCTAGGCAAGGCGTTGCGGATTCTCACCGCTAGTCGCCAAACGGGGCTGTTTTTCAGCTTTTTGCTAGTGCTCAGCCTCAGCCTGTTTATGCAAGATGCCATCCTCGAATCCTACGGGGCCGAAGTCTTTGGCATGACCATCGCCGAAACCACCCAACTCAATGCCGCCTTTGGCATGGGCACGCTGCTGGGGATTATCTTCACCGGCTGGCTAGTGGTGCCGCGCATCGGCAAGCAGCGCACGGTAAAACTGGGCTGTAGCTGGGCGGCGCTCTGCCTGGTGGGTCTGATTTTATCGGGGCTGACGGCCTCGCCCCAGGTATTGCTGTCGGCGGTGTTCTTGTTTGGTACGGCGTCCGGCGTCCTCACCCTAGGGGCGATTG
>CAZWNR010000163.1:0-8059 GCA_964635665.1 uncultured bacterium
GGGCAGTTTCGAGAGCAGGGGGACATTGGCCCATAGCTTATCGCCAGACATCAGCCCAATCACCAGCAGCGGCAGGGCCACCCGTAGCCCCGTCGCCGCCGCAATGGATAAAATCGCCAGAATCTCAGTGATGATCACAGTGATCTCCATCCGTAGCACCCACGTTTACTATGACCCGGAAACGTGGAGAATAGCTAGGGCCTATTGACCCAGCGCGTTGGAGAGATAATCAGCGGTGGCCTGCACCACGGCCACCGCATTTTCGTAGACCATACGGGTGGGCCCCAACACGCCCACGGTGCCTAGGGAGGTCTCCTGCTTGGCATAGTTGGAAACCACTAGGGCGCAACCCTGCATCGGCTCGATGGGGTTTTCTGAGCCAATCCAAACCCGCACGTTGGAGGCGAGGGGGGCAGCGGGAGGTTGGGAGAAGAACAGCGGCCACAGTTGGGATTGTTCTTCTTCGAGTAGACGCACAATGGCTTGGATGCGCTGGGCATCGGCAAATTCGGGCTGGCGCAGCACTTCGGCCAGACCACTCACCACAAGCTGGGTGGTGCCGGTGTTTTGGGAACGCTGGGCCAGATCAAGCAGAGCCTGTTCTAGGGTGGCCCCGTAGCGCTGAAAGTCGTGGTCGAGGTGGCTCCAATCTAGGCCCGCCACATCCGCCAGGGGACGCCCCCGCAGGTGTTGGGTGAGAAAGTTGGAGAGAATATCCATCTCGCGTCGACTGGCATCTTCCCCTAGGGCCGAGGTGACCGCCGCTGGCAGTTGCAGCACCACGGACTGGGTAGTGAGGGAATCAAGCAGAACCAACAGCAGCACCTTGCCCACATCCACCTGTACCAGTTGGATATGGCGAATCAGGGCGGTGCTGGCCTGGGGTACCGTAATCAGGGCTAAATAGCCGCTCACCTGGGCCAAAATTTGGGTGGCCTCCTTGAGCAGGGCTTCTAGGCTCCAGCCGGCCCACCCCAGTTCTTCGGAGAGAAGCGCATCTACCTTCTGCCCCAGGGCCCCCGATGGCCGCATGAGGCGATCCACGTACAGGCGGTAGCCAAAGTCGGAGGGCACCCGCCCCGCTGAGGTGTGGGGCTGGTAGAGCAGGCCGTATTTTTCGAGTCGCCCCATGGTGTTACGCACGGTAGCCGCACTCACCTTGAGGTTGTATTCCTGCACAATAGCCCGCGATCCCACGGGTTCTGCCGTGGCGATGTAGTGGCGCACCGTGGCCTGAAGCACCTGCTCATGGCGACTGGTAAACGGAAGAGCGGCGTCCATAGGGGGCGGTTGTTAAAACGACTCAACAGGGCCTTTGCCTTACCATAGCAGATGCTTCTAGGAAGCTGGTATCCGATGTAACCCGTAACCAGGGCAACGTCTAGGAGTCTGAGCTTTGGGTGAAGAACTCGCCCACCCGGAAGCTGGCGGTGTCCTCCAGTTGCTTGAGGACGGATCGGGTAATTAGCTTGCCCGTTTCCACCAGCACTTCCCCAGTAATGGGGTGCAGCAGGTCTTGCTCAGCGCGACGGCCAATCAAGGCTTCAATGTCTTGCAGGGAGTTGACGTACATACCGGGGGGGAGTTCCACCACCACGCCATTGCCAATCACGCGGGACTGACAGGCCAAGCGCGAGTTGGGCTTGCAGGAGGTAATCACCTCTAGGGTGCGCTGTTCGCGGCGGTTGATGGGGGTCAGGGCTTCCATCCCTGATTGCACGTAGATATGGCAAGTGGCGCACATGCCGCGTCCACCGCATTCTTTAAGCACATCAAGCTCTTTATTCAAGAGCACCGAGAGCAGGTTGCTGTTGGTTTCGATGGACGTTTCTTGGGCAATGGGCTCTAAACGAACGGTTTTAACCATGGGGATTGCTTCACTCCAGAGGGGAACGAAAGACCTGCTAAGGGGGCTCCTTTACGATACTGCAAGGATTCAGAATCTTTCCAGACTGACAAAGACAGATAAATCAAGCGGGCGCAGGTGCGGCTGGCGACTTCCCAGCGTCAGGGAATGGATGGGCTAAACGCTAGGCGTCGGTGTTGCCCACTAGCAGCGCGACCTCTTGGGGAGAGAGCAACCCATCGCCGATGATGCCTTTAAAGCTGCGAATGGTGCGGCTACCTCGATCAATAAAGGCTTTGACCCAGTCGCGCACCCACTGCTGCTGTTCCGGGGTCACCGATTCGGCGGCATTGGGCAGGCTAAAATGGCCGTCCTTATTAATTTCAAACTGGGCTAGCCAGGGTTGGTTGGGGCGAGACTGCTTCCAGGCGTTGGCCACGATAATTTTGCCGAGGTATTGAGTAGATCCGTCACTCAAGTGATTCAGGGCGGTAATTAGGTCAGCACCACTGACCACGTTGCTTCCAGCCGTCGGGGACGCACTTGGGCTTGGGGCTGGGGGCGTAGCTGGGGGCGCACTCGCTTCGGTCGGATTCATCGACGCACTGCTGAGGGTGACGCACCCCGCCAGCAGTCGGAAGGTGGAGACGACATTGTGGGGCTCCTCCATCAGCGTATCGGTGAGCTGGCGGATGGCGGATCGGTAGGCGCTAAGGGGCATCTTATCTGCCATCAACACCATCAAAATAAGGCCCTGGTCAAGCTTGTAGATGTGGACAAACTGATGGGTGAAGCGGAAGGAAAAACTATCGAACCCCGTGGGGATGGTTTCGATTACCTGTTGAATTCCCTGGGCCAAGGCGTCTTGCTGGCTCGTATTAAGCTGAATGTCTGGGCCGAGGAAAAATGGACGATTGCGACCGTCTATCAGGCCAATGCCTGACAGTCCGGGTAAATTCAGGAAGTTCTGAATAACCTGACGTTTCATAAATCCTTGTAGGCTATCCTGCCATTTTTTTTCTGGGAGTGTCCCGAAACAAGTAATCTAAGGATGGCAGCCTGATCGACTGAGCCATTCTCCCTGGGCTCCGTTGAGCCCTGTGGACTTGCGTCACTGCCCTGCCCCCGTACCACCCTGTCTGTTCCTTGGCTGTTCAGCACTACTGATGTTAGGGTCACTGTCCATGTCTGACCTTCCTTTTACCCTCGACCAACTGCGTATCCTCAAAGCCATTGCGGCAAAGGGCAGTTTTAAGCGAGCTGCGGATAGCCTCTACGTGTCCCAGCCAGCGGTTAGCTTGCAGGTACAAAACCTAGAGCGCCAGCTCGATGTTCCCCTGTTTGATCGGGGCGGGCGGCGGGCTCAGCTCACCGAGGCAGGGCACTTGCTGCTCAGCTATGGCGATCGTATCCTTAGCCTATGCCAAGAAACCTGTCGGGCGATTGAAGATTTACAAAATCTACAAGGGGGAACCCTAATCATCGGGGCCAGCCAAACCACGGGCACGTACCTGCTGCCTCGTATGATTGGGATGTTTCGTCAGAAGTATGCCGATGTGGCGGTACAGCTCCATGTCCATTCCACCCGCCGCACCTCCTGGAGTGTGGCCAATGGGCAGATCGATCTCGCCATTATTGGCGGTGAAGTTCCTCCCGAATTACAAGACTCTTTAGAAAGGGTGCCCTACGCCGAGGACGAACTTGCACTGATCATGCCGATGTATCATCCCTTGGCCAGCCAAGACCTGATTCAGCGGGAAGATCTTTACAAACTTCACTTCATCGCCCTCGACTCCCAGTCCACCATCCGTAAAGTGATCGACCAGGTGCTCACCCGCTGCGGCATTGAAACCCGTCGCCTCAAGATCGAAATGGAGCTAAATTCCATTGAGGCGATTAAAACCGCTGTGCAGTCGGGGCTAGGGGTGGCCTTTGTGTCCAACTCCGCCATCGAGAAGGAACTGCAAATGGGCGTGCTGCATCGGGCCAAAATTGACTCGGTGGTGGTCAACCGTACCCTGTCGGTGATTTTTAACCCCAACCGCTACCGTTCTAAAGCCGCCGCCGCCTTCACCGAGGAAATCCTGCCCCAGTTCACCAACCTACCCCTCAACTTCAAAGCTATCGGCACCGAGAAAAATGGCACCAAAGCCATCACCCTTGGCGATCTCTGCGACGATAGTACCCCTAGCCCAACCCCCTCGACCTAGACGGTTAATCTCAATGTCGCGAAGGAACGCCCCGCCAGGACAAGACCCCTGTTAATCTATAGCCATCTCGTTTGGTTGCCGCGTTGTTACCCTCGCCGGGTGTTTTCCTGTGGAATACTTTTCGGGCCTGCTCGATACCTCATCGGTGGTGTTGCCACCAGAATATCTTCATCTAGCGGACGTGCTAGCCCAGCAAGACCATGGCCGATGGGGTAATGCGCTGTTGCAACTGGGCTGGAAGTATGGCCCTCGGTTTGACCCGGTGCGGCAAACCCATCCCCACTTGGTACCCTTCGAGGCGTTGCCGGAGGAGGTTAAAGCCAATAAACGGCGAACATTTCTAGACAATTTTAAGGTGGTGCTGGCGATGGGGTATCGCCTGGATACCCGCCCTACCGCCGAAGATCTCGATCCGGGAGCCAATACCACCCCCAGCCCCCCCTTGCAGGTACCGCAGCCAGCGGGGGAAAACAGCCCCGTCAATATTCGCTTGGCTTCTCTGGTGGCGTTGCGCAATGAGCTGATTACCCTCCAGCCCACTACCCCCGACCTCCACACCGCCTTGGGGGATATGTTGCTTCAGCAGGGGCAGCCCATTTTGGCCTATGACGTGCTGATGGCAGGACTGCATCGCTGGCCAGACTATCTACGGTTGCAGCAGCTTTTGGCCTTAGCCCTGGCCCGCAGTGGGGCCACCCAGGCTGCTAATCAGCTGCTGGCAGAGCTGATTCAATCGGGGCAACGGGACGAGCAAACCCTAGGGCTCTATGCCCGTACCCACAAGGATTTGTGGAAACAGACCCAGGATGCAGAACAACGGTCGCGGCATTTGACCCTGGCCTTTCAACAGTATCTAGAAGCCTATCGCCACAGCCGCAGCCTGTGGACGGGCATCAATGCCGCCACCATGGCCGTCATGGCGGGCGATCTGCCCTTGGCCCAGACTCTGGCTGAGGAGGTGCGCCAGGAAAGCCTGGTCGCCCTAGCCGATGAGGCGATCCACGGCCAGGATCCCTACTGGGTGCTAGCCACCCTAGGGGAGGCGGAACTGATTTTGAACCATTGGGATGCCGCCGCCCAATACTACACCCAAGCCGCCCAGCTGGGGGCCAACCGCTACGGCGATTTGAGTTCCAGCTATCGCAATGCGGCCCTGCTGATGCGTCATTTTCAGCAGGAGGTGGATACCCTTAACCAGTGGTTTTCCTTGCCGAGGGTGGCGGTCTTTTGTGGCCATCGGGTGGATCAGCCCAGCCGCTCCATCCCCCGTTTTCCAGCGGCGCTAGAGCGGCCCGTCTACGAGGCTATCCATCAACGTCTGGAGTCCCTGGGCACCTACGTGGGGTTTGCCTCGGCGGCGTCGGGGGGAGATATTTTGTTTCTAGAAGCCCTGCTGGAGTTGGGGGGCGAGCTCAACATTGTGCTGCCCTACAACCGAGAGCAGTTTGTGGCTGATGCGGTGCAGGATCAGCCCTCCGATCAGGCTACGGACGACTGGCTGGCCCGCTTTAATCGGGTGCTGTCCCATGCGCGGGAGGTGATCATCGCCTCCGACCACAAGCCCAAGGACGACGCCATTTCCTACGAATATTCCAACCGCCTGCTCCATGGGCTGGCCAGTATGCGCGCGCAGCAGTTGCAAACCACCCTCGTTCCCCTGGCCGTGTGGGATGGTCAGCCAGGGGATGGCCATGGTGGCACCGCCCACACGGTCTCCTACTGGCGGCAGTGGAACGACCATGTCGATATCGTAGATCTAGAGCCCCTGCTCACCCAGCATTGCCCTGACCTGGCTCGCCAACGCCAGGAATGCCTGGGGCAGATCCCCAACCTGATCCTCAACCCGCCCGATGCCGATGCCCAGAGAGATATCTGCGCTCTGCTCTTCGCCGATGTGGTGCATTTCACAGATTTGAAAGAGGATCAGATCCTGCAGTTCTCCCAAAAGTTTTTGGGGGCCATTGCCCAGCTTTCCGACCCCCTGAACCATCCACCGCTGATGAAAAACACCTGGGGCGACGCCCTGTACTACGTGTTTGCCACCGTGGAGCAGGCTGGCAATTTCGCCTTAGATCTGTGCGACCTCATGCAAACCACCCAATGGGAGCGCTATCACCTGCCAGCGGACATGAACCTTCGTATTGCCCTCCACGCTGGCCCGGTTTACCGCAATGTGGATCCCATTACGGGCCGGGTGAACTATGTGGGCAACCACGTTAACCACGCGGCCCGCATCGAACCGATTACCCCCCCTGGCCGGGTCTATGCCAGCCAAGCCTTTGCCGCCATGGCGGCCTCTGAAAAGGTGCAGTCCTTCACCTGCGACTATGTGGGCCAAGTCCTCTGGGCCAAGCATTACGGATCCTTTCCCACCTACCATGTCCATCGGGTTTAGGCCGCCTCCGGGTCGGCGGTATCTTGTCAGCGGTGCATTATCGCTGAGCCCAGGGCTTAGTGAGGGCTTCTCCTAGGCCGCATCCAAGGCGGATATGACGTTCTGCTGCCATCCCCACATAAACCTTCACCGAGGGGCGTAGAATACATAGGGCAGCTTGCCCCAAGGCCTAATTTGGGGCGTATGTATCCTGTTTTGAGAGACGTAGAGACCATGATTATGGGACGGTTTAGACCCCTGCTCGGAATTCTGCTCGCTGTGATTGCCACCACGCTGGTGGCCTGTGGCGGTGGCCCCGCCAGCAAAGCGCCCACCACCTATACCCCGGCGGTGCTGCAACAGGTAGAACTCTACACCCCTGGGGTGGCTGCTCTGCGGGATCGCTTCCCCGAACTAGCGGGCTACATTCAAAAGCAAGACTGGGTGAATGTCCAGAGCTTTATCCATGGCCCCATGGGTGAACTGCGCGCCCGTGCCAATCGCCTGGCCGCTACCCTGCTGCCCAAAGATAAGGAGAAGGCCCAAGCCCTCGCCCAGGAACTCTATGTTCACCTAGAGCGCCTAGACGAAGCGGCGGCTAACCGTCAGCAGGTGGTAGCGGGCCAAGAATACCGCAATGCCCTGGATGACTTTGATAGCTTCCTGAGCCTAGTGCCCACCTTCCAGTAGATTCTGTACCCTTGAAGCAAGTGGTGATTGTGGGCTGTGGTGTCATCGGGGCCACCATTGCCTACGAACTCAGCCAAAGCCCCGATCTAGCCATCACGGTCATCGACCCTAACCCACCCGCCAGCGGTTCCACCGGGGCCGCCCTGGGGGTGGCGATGGCGGTGATTAGCCAAAAGGCGAAGGGGCGCAACTGGCGGCTGCGAGAACAGAGCCTGCGCCGCTATCAAACCTTGCTACCCGAACTAGAGTCCAACCTGGGCCGGCCCCTCCAGCGCAACCAGGGTATTCTTAGCCTATGTTTTGACCCCGAGACTGTGCCCCGCTGGCAGTCCCTCCAAGCCATCCGCCAAGGGCAGGGCTATCGCTTAGACCTGTGGACGCCGGATCAAATCCTAGAACGCTGTCCCTACCTAGAGGTCAGCCGCGCCGTGGTGGGGGCGTATTCTCCCCAGGATATTCAGGTGAATCCCACGGAATTGACCCAGGCCCTAGTCGCCGTGGCCACCCAGCGTGGGGTCTGCTTTCAGTTTGGGGAAGCGGTGGTTGGGTTTGAGACCACGTCATCCCACGATCAGGTCACCTGTACCCAGGTACACACCCCCAGCCAAAGCTTTTTGGCGGACTGGGTGATTGTGGCCGCTGGCCTAGGCAGCACCCCCCTAACGGCCTCCCTTCAGCAGCCGACCCTGCTAGGGCCAGTGCTGGGGCAGGGGTTGCGATTGCATTTGGCAGAACCCTTAGAAAGTCAAGACTTTCACCCCGTCATCAACGGCAACGACATTCACCTGGTGCCCCTGGGCGGTGGCGACTATTGGGTGGGGGCGACGGTAGAATTTTCCGCCCATCCAGAGAACCCAGAGGCGGCTATGGCTGATTTCTTGGCCCAGCCTCCCGATCCAACGCTCCTAGATGGTGTGCTTCAGGGAGCCATCGCCTACT
>CAZWNR010000164.1:0-8005 GCA_964635665.1 uncultured bacterium
AACCGCCTATGCTGTTGAAATCACCTCCGGCAGCTACACCCCAGTGCCCATTCCCATCACCCGCGCCTACACCGTGGCTGGACGGGTGCTCGATGCCCAGGGCAACCCAGTCGGTGGGGCCAGGGTAGAGGCGGGTCCCCACCATGGCGGCGATACCCGCCTCTCGGTCACCAATGGCGCAGGGATTTACTACCTCGAAGACCTGAGGCCCGGCACCTACGACCTCAAGGTGAACGGTACTCCGGTTCAACCGAGCACCGTCACCCTCACCGACCTCAGTGAGGGGCTTCAGGAAGTCAACCTACAGTTGCTTAACTAGTCTCAGGTCAGGAGACGATCCCCCCTTCCTGGATGAGGGCCCGTAGGGTGAGGTGGGTCAACCCGGCTTTCGCTGGATTGGACTTGAGCCACCTTGCCGCTAAAGCATCCTGGGTTGCAGGCGCAGAAAACCTCCGTGAAGAACCTTTACGACCTGGAATTCACCTTGACCTTTTTCAAAACCGTAGCTTATGATACAGAAGGAAAATCAAATTCGTTCATCTCTCTCGCTCATGTCATTTGGATCAGAGAGGGACGGAAGTAGGGGCTGATCCCCCCGAAGGAACGCGCCCCAATAGTTGGATCAAATCCCTTGATCTTTTGGAGGCGACCTCATGAAACTTACCTATCGCGGCGTTAGCTACGAATACACTCCCCCCACCACGTCCATGAAAACGGTGGATGAAGTGGGCAAATTCCGGGGTGTTGATATCCGGTTCCGTACCGTTACTAAGGCTCCCGTCCAGCAGCCCACGCTAGATCTGATGTATCGCGGTGTGGCCTACCGTACGGGTGCTCCCGTGGCCGCCACGCCCGTGGTAACCCCTGTCACTGCTCCGGTAGCGGCTCCCGTTGCTACGGCCATCAGCACCGAAGACAAAGCGCGGCTGATGATGCTCAACCGCCATCGGTCTGTCAAGCAGCGTCAACAATCTATGTTGGCCCGTCTGGCCAACGAGGCTGGTTTGCCCGCCGATGCCGCCCGTTACTGGAACCACATCCAGGGCAAGGTGCATCCTAGCTTTTGGGCTACCTATGGCCGCAGCGGTGCCGCTGCCAGCTAAGGACTTCTGTCCGGATTAACCGAGTGGGAACAACTCAGTATCGTGATGATGCTCCTAGGGCTATGGCCCTAGGAGCTTTTATAGTTTAGCCACTCGCAAAAAGAGTAGCTGTAGTCCTGTCCTAGGAGAGATACTAGATAAGTTAGCCCCACGACATAATGAAGTTTGCCCCCATGGTTAAAACCCACTAGCGAGAGCCCATGGCCAAAGCAAAACGTCAGCACACCTTTCCCTGTGGCCATCGCGGTCGGGGGAAAACGTGCCACCGCTGCGAGCAGGCAGCCCAGGCCCAAACCCAGGCCCATCATCAGGTTACTCTGCGTCAGGAGCAGCGGCAGCTATGGCAGGCCCAGTTTAATGACGATCCCATCGATCTACGGAGCCTGCCTCGCCACGTGGTCGAAAAAGCGCGATCTATCCTCAGCGATCTACAAAACGGCCAGCATTTTACGGCCATGAAGGGCAAGCGCATGATGTTTGACCGCACCGTGGTACGCATTCCGGTCGGCCATCGCTATCGACTGCTGTGCCGCGAACAAGATGGGCAATTGATTCCCTGGCGAGTGTTGTCCCACGAAGAATACAACGCCTACGCCAACAACAAACGGCCCGTTAGCTAGGGGAATTGGCGGGTCTTGGTTAAGATTGAGCAAACGCTACCGCCCGTCCTCCCTGGCTATGCCCGACTCCCCTCCTTCGCTGGCCCAGCACTACCATGACCGCACCAAGTACGACCCCAAAACCCTAGCCCAGCAAGCCCAACCCCTAAACTACGCCCGTCAGCCTGTGCCCTTCAAGACCTACCAGGTGGGGCTAGAGATTGACCTCAAACCCTATCTCGACATCGACGCATCCAATCCCTCCCAAGAACTTCAGGACTGGATGCGCCTGTCGCGGTTGTTGATCAATGCCTATGGGCTAACGGCCAAATTTCCGACCATTACCGGAGAAATGTTTTATCTGCGGGCGGCTCCCTCGGCGGGAGGGCTGTATCCGGCGGAGGTGTATTTGGTGTCGCGGGGAACCAAGCTGCTGCCGGCGGGGCTCTACAACTACCAAGCCCGCACCCACAGCCTCTGGCGCTATTGGGAAGATCACACCTGGGGCAACCTACAGCGAGCCTGTTTCTGGCATCCGGCCCTAGAATCGACCCAAATAGCCCTAATTGTGACGGGGGTGTTTTATCGGTCGGCGTGGCGCTACCGAGATCGAGCCTACCGCCGCATTTGCCTAGATATTGGCCACCTGCTGGGCAACATCGAACTGGCCAGCGCCCTCACAGACTACCGTCCCCACCTGATCGCCAGCTTTGCCGACGAGACCATGGCCCAATTGCTCTACCTCGATGGCGACGAGGAGGGGGTACTGGCGGTGCTGCCCCTGGCGGATTTGCTATCGGTGGAGCAAAACCTGGCGACCACCCAGGCGATCTTTGCCACTCCGGCCCAAACGGCCTATGGCTCGGTGTCCGACGGCCAACTTTTGCAATACTTCCACCAGGCCACCAGCCTAGCCGCCACCACCGATGCCCCCAAATGGCCCTCCCGCCATCCCCCAGAGGCGAACGACGACACCCCCCTAGAGGACAAGTACAACTTTCCCTTTTGCCTACGGGTGCCCGCCCAAACCAGCCCCCTAGACTGGGGCGAAGACCTCAGCCCCCTAGAAACCACCATTCTCAAACGCCGATCGACCCGGCAGTATAGTGGTGCCCCCATTTCCTTTGAAGCCCTGAAGCAACTGCTAGATTTCACCTACCACCCCCAGCACTATCGCAGCCAGGGGCTAGATGGCGACCCCGATTACTGCAACCTTGACCTGGTGCAAACCTTTTTGGCTGTCTCTGGGGTGGATGGCCTGGAGGCGGGGTGTTACTACTACGCCCCCCGCAGCCAAGAACTGCGCCAGGTACGGTTCAAGCAGTTCCGTCAGGAATTGCACTACCTTTGCCTGGGCCAAGAACTGGGCCGCGATGCCGCCGCCGTGCTGTTCCACACCGCCGATCTCAGGGCGGCCACCCAAGTCTACGGGGATCGGGTTTACCGCTATCTGCACATGGATGCGGGCCACCTGGGCCAGCGCCTCAACCTCGCTGCCATCCACCTAGGGCTGGGGGTAAGCGGCATTGGCGGCTTCTACGATGATCAGGTTAACGAGGTGCTGGGCATCCCCACCGATGAGGCCGTTATCTACATCACCACCCTGGGCCAACCCGCCAATACCTAGTTCCTGGTAACCCCTGGCGTCTGGTGGACTTTGGCCTAGGAATACCGTGGCTGGTTGGGGAAGTTTGCTAGGGTGATGGGGGGACGTAGCCTCCTTCTGTACAGGTAGGACACAGGGCTGAAGGCCAGGATGCCATGGGAGATGATGCCTTAGATATGCTTTTGGGCGGGTCGCGACAGGGGCGGCGATCTCGATCTGCCGGATTGCGGGTTTCGGACATTCTTACCATGCCTGAGGAGCAGCAGGCCCTGCTGCATTGGCTGATCCGCCACTATGAGGCTACCCCCGACGCCCTCGCCGATCAGTTAGGGCAGGCCTTAGACCAGACGCAACCCTGCTTAGACGATTTGTTGGGGCAGGGCTACCTGTACACCATAGACCGCAATGGCAGCACCTACTATCGGGTGAATTTGGCCCCTAAGTCGGGCCGACAAATGCCGACGGACGTGTGGCAAGTTCTGGATCGCGACAGCGAACAGGCCAATGTTTTTATCTCCTACTCGCGCCGCAATAAGGAGTTTGTGCAGCAATTGCACAGTGCCCTAGAGGCCACCGGACGGGAGGTGTGGGTAGACTGGGAGAGCATTCCCGTAGCGGGAGATTGGTGGCAGGAAATTCAGCTTGGCATTGAGCTAGCGGATACCTTTCTGTTTGTGATCAGCCCTCATTCCGCTGCCTCTAAGGTGTGTGGCCAAGAAATTGAGGAAGCCCTCAAGCACAATAAGCGCCTTGTACCCGTGGTCTATGAGGATGTGCTGCCGGAACAGGTGCATCCAGAACTCGCCCGCCTCAACTGGATTTTTCTACGACCGGAGGACGATTTTCAGCACGGGTTTCAGCGGTTGCTGGCCGCCCTCGATCAAGATCTTGACTATGTCCGCACCCACACTCGACTGCTCGTTCGCGCCCTCGATTGGGAACGCCACGGACGAGACCACAGCTACCTACTGCGGGGAACCGATTTAGACCGCGCCAACGAACACCTAGCCCAGGGCAACAACCAAGAACCCCGTCCGACAGCGCTGCACCATCGCTATGTGTTGGCTAGTGCCGAAGCTGAAGCGGCCCTGCGGGAGGGCGAACTGGAACGACAGACGGCGGTGCTAGCCGAACAACGACGCTGGTTGCAAGTGGTCACGGCAATTTCCGTGGTGGCGGTGGGGATGGGCCTGACGAGCGGTATCCTGCTCTACCGGGCGTGGCAGGCTCAGGATCAGGCTGAGTTGGGTCGGTGGCAGGCCTTACACCAATTAACCCAGGCGCTAGATCCAGCGGAACCTGGTGATCCGGCGGATCAGTCTGTGCCCGATCTGCCCTCCTCTTTGGATCAACCACCCTTGTCGGATCAACCCTTGGAGGCTTTATTGATTGCTGCTCAGGCTGGGCTGGCGTTTCAACAGCTACCCCAGGCTCTGCAAACCCCCGAACGGCAGGCCCAAACCTACCGTGCCCTGCAACAGGCCCTAGCCGCTGTGGAAGGGCACACGCGCGACGACGATGGCGATCCGAGCGAGGCCAACCTTTCTATCCTTTTACAGAGCAGTTGCACCTGGCTCAGCGATCATCGATCTGACCTAGCCATTCCCCAGGATGATCCCCTCTGGCCCTGCCCCTAGCCCAGGGATCTTCGCCATGGTGGGGCATGGCTAGGATTCTCCCGATGAAACTTGCGGCTCAGTGGTGGGCATCCTGGCTAGTATGGATGGCATATTCTGGCAATCTTCGGACAACCTATTCGGGTACCTATGACCCATGACGATTTCTGCATGGCTAGCGCAGGCCAAGGAGGGGGATGCAGAGGCGATTGCCGCCCTGCTCAATCAATCCCTCAAACCCAAGGGCGTTCAGGTGCGGGCTGAACGGGACAGCTACTGCCTGAATTTGTGGATCACGGGCAGCACCTTGCCACCCCAAGCTCAATTGGTGGATTATCTGCGGCGGACTATTGAACGCCTCCAGCTTGACTCCATTGGCATTCTTCGCATTGAGGCCGAAGCCACCGCCGATCCTAGCCAGAGTTGGACAACAGAAATGGCTCTGCTGGCCGGGCTGGTGCAGCCAGAGCCCAGGACTTCAGGGGGAACCGCGTCAACGGTTCAAACCCCAGCCGACCGTCTGCCCGATAGCCATCCCCTGGAAATCAATGCCTCAGGAATCGGGACTACAGAACCCAGCCATCTAGGAAGACATCCATCAGAATCCCAATCGCCACCCCCGAACGTGGCAGCGCTAGGCCCGTGGGAGATGGGCTCTCTCCACGCCGCTAACACCCTGCCTCCCAAGGTCGCACGGGCCTACCAAGAATTGAGCCTCAGCCCTGGGGCATCCCTGACGGAGATCGAATCGACCTACTTTAAAACCAAGGCCGCCTTGATTCGGCAGGGCAATCGGGCCTCCCTAGAGCCGCTGAAATGGGCCTTTGAGACCCTTAAGGACTACCTAGAACGTCAAGCCCATCTCCCCAACCCAGACCTAGCCGAGACCTCAATCCCTGAGTTCGACCCCACCCTCCTGTCTGGCTCCCCCGCCCCGCCCCGTGGGGACAATGCCGCCCTCGGACTCGCACCCGATGTCGTTCCTATCCTCGCCCTGCAAACGCTGTTGCAGGAGCGGAGTTTGCCAGCGCAGGTATCCCAACAGGGGGATCAATTACATATCCGCTGGCGGGCAGCGCGGGTAACCAACCCAAAGCAAGCTACCGCCCAACTGTACGCCCTGCTGACCCAGCAAGACCTCGTGGCCATGGGTCTAGGTGATGTAACCACCCTCGTGGTGGCCTCCCTCAACGGTCAGAATCAAGCGGTGTGGCGACAGACCTTGGCGATGCCCCAACGGTACTCGGTGGAGGAGGACACGGATTTGATGTCCTTCAACAACCGCTACAGCAACGGCGTGATTTTTCCGGCCCTGCTGGCCATTGGCTTAGTTCTGAACGCCTCTCCGATTACCAATATGCTGCTGCGCGGCATCAAAATTTGGATTCACGAGTTTGGCCATGCCACCGTGGCCTGGTTAGCCGGACGACAGGCCATTCCGCTGCCCATCGGCTGGACGAATGTAAACCCCCAGCGCTCGCTGTTCGTTTACTTGGGGGTGCTGATTTTGCTGGGGCTGCTCTACTGGTCGGGCCAAAAGGAAGGCAAGCACTGGCCCATGGTGTTAGCCGCTGGGCTGGCCCTACTGCAATTTGCCATGACCTGGCTGATGTCGCCCAACACCTTTGATATGCTGCTAGCCTTTGGCGGCATCGGCGGCGAGCTTTACCTCAGCACTCTGCTGATGGTGAGCTTTTTCTTTCCCATGCCCGCCTACTGGCGTTGGGATTTTTACCGCTACCCCGTGGTGATCGCCGCCGCTTTTACCTTCTGGGGGCAGTTTTGGCTGTGGAAAGCCATTCGCATGGGGCGCGCCTCCATCCCCTTCGGCATGATGTGGGGCGATGCCGAAGGGGGCGACATGAACATCCTCGTGGATCGCTACGCCTGGGAACCAGGTACCATCATCGGCACCTACAACACCATTGCGAATCTCTGTTTCCTGGTGATCGTGGGGGTCTATGCCTACGTCCTCTATCGCCAGCAGCGTCACCGTTTCTGGCTGATGCTCCAGCGTTGACTAGGGTAACGGCCTACTCGGCTGACGCTGACCCTTTGAATCTAGCCCTTTGAAGCTGATCCTTATAAAGCCGACCCTGGCCATGTCCGGAATACCCCAAGGCTGCGATGTAGCTAGGCGATGGCTAAAGTTGAGCGCCCCTGGCCTTGGCAGACCCCAAGGCTAAGGGCTTTTCCAGGTCACAGCCATCTAATAGCAGATCCTGCTTGGTTGCTCCCGAGCTCTCAGCAGTGCATTGCGGCTCATCCAGGTGATCAGGACGTAGGCAGGTAGGGGATAGAACCGGGTTGGCTGTGCCGCGCCCTTGGCGCTATGCACCCTACGATTCTGCCTTTTGGGAATCGGAATTATAGGATTCGGATTGGGTATAAGACTGCCCTAGGGAAGCCGTTACCTGTTGATGCACTTGCCCCCCCAGTTGAGCCATCCAGGGCTGGTAGGTACCGAGGTCGGCCAGGGGCGGAATGGGCACCAACACCGTTACCGCTACCCAGGGCGTGAGGGTATGGGTCGCCAGCTGAGATCGCTGATTGACCCAAAACCAGCGGCGGGGAGCTGGATGACCTCCCCCCGGCCAGGCGTACCACTGCAATGCCGCAAAGGTTTGCTGATCGTTGCGAACTTGAAGCAGATTGGCCCGCACGGGCAAGGGGGCTGCCTCGGAGCCCAGCGATAAGGATTTTCGCCGCTCGATGCGCCAGTTTTGTACTCCCGCCAAATCGACCCACTCCACTTGGGGCTGGTTGCTGTGCCAGGGCTGAGGATGCAGCAGCACTACCAGTTGCGAAGCCGGAGCAGCGGCCTCTAGGGAGGTGTATTCGTTCACGCTCCAGTCTTGGCGATTGAGGGTGACAACCTGGTGCTTCTGGTGTTGCCAATTGGGAATCTCCAAACCCTTGTCATGCAGGGTGTTCAGGGCTGCTAAATCCGCTGACGTAAGCTGCGGAGCCACCACCCAGGGCCACTGCCCTCGCAAATAACCTGGAGCCATCACCGCTGCCATCACCATCAGCAGCGCCACCAGGCCAAGCTGAACCCAGCGCATCGGCAGCCTAGGGGTA
>CAZWNR010000165.1:0-8000 GCA_964635665.1 uncultured bacterium
AATTGGGCACACTAAGGTGTAGTTGCTCAGCCAAGAAATGGCACCCTTCCATTTTGCTCTAGGGATCCGGCGGCCCCCGCTGCTGATCCAGCATTGCCATGGCTGGCCTCATCTACAAAGGATCCTATGACCATGACCGATCTTGCTGACCATCGCATATCGCCCTCCGCAGATCCTCAATTGTTCCCAGGACTTGGGATCCTCAACCACCTGCCTGACGCCATTGTGGTAGTGGGTCAGCAGGGGCAACAGCTTTTCTGTAATCACCAAGCCCAGGTGCTGCTGTCGGGATATCTTACGAGTCTCTGGACCATTGATGGCGATGATCACGTTCGGGTCTTAGATCGCTACCATTGCCTCCTTGAGCAGCATCAGCTCCCACTGCGGCGGATTGTGGCAGGAGAAACCCTAGAAAATGAGGAGTTGGTCTTGGTTCGGCGGGGAGCCGATCATCTCCTGTGGGTAGCGGCAAGCGGTGGCCCGGTGGTGAACCATGGCATGGCTGCGGGTATTCTCTCGGTGCGAAATATCTCGGCCTGTAAACAGCGGGAATCCCAACTACACCAGCAGGCCTACCAGGATGCCCTCACGCAGTTGCCCAACCGGGCCGCCTTGATGGATCGGGTGAATAGCCTCCTGGCCCAGGGGCGGCCTCCGGATTCGATGGCGCTTCTATTTATCGACCTGGATCGGTTCAAGGATGTGAACGATAACCTGGGTCACCAGGTGGGCAACCAGTTGCTCAGCGAGTTGGGCCAGCGTCTCCGCCGATTCCTGCCAGCCCAGACCATAGCAGCCCGCATCGGCGGAGATGAGTTTGCGGCATTGGTGGAGCAGGGTACTCTGGCGGATGCCACGGCTCTGGCAGAAAGCCTCCGGCAGACCATCATTCAGCCCTTTCACCTGGCTAACCATGATGTTTATGTGGACGCCAGCATTGGCATTGCCCCTGGCCCCGGAGCCTATCGCCACGCCGAGGACTGGCTACGCGATGCCGATACCGCCATGTATCAGGTCAAGGATGACCCCGACGACCACTGGTGTATTTTCGACGGCTCCTTGCAGACCCAGCATAGCCACCGCCTCCAGGCAGAGACTGCCCTGCGCCAGGCCCTAGAACGAAGAGAACTGCGGCTGTACTACCAACCCATTGTCACCATCAGCAACCAGGCCATTATCGGGTTTGAAGCCCTCGTGCGCTGGCAGCACCCAGACCGAGGGCTGTTAATGCCAGGGGAATTTATTGCCATGGCTGAGGAGAGCGGGTTGATCATTCCCCTCAGCTGGTGGGTTTTAGAGGAAGCCTGCCGCCAAATGCAGGCTTGGACCGAGACCTACCCTGGCACCACCCCCTTCACCATCAGCGTGAACATGTCCAGCAAACAGTTTTTCCAGAAAAACCTGGTGGCCAAGGTTCAAGAAATTCTGACCCAAACAGGCTTCGACCCCCATCGCCTCAAGCTCGAAATTACCGAGGGTGTGCTGATTGACCACTCCGAATCGATCATTGCCACCCTGGAAGAACTACGCGCCATGGGCATTCGCCTAGCCGTCGATGACTTTGGTACGGGCTATTCCTCCCTCAGCTACCTGCACCGCTTCCCCTTCGATTGCCTTAAGATCGACCGATCTTTTATTGAAAACGCCGATCAAGATTTTGAGAAACTAGAAATTCTTCAATCCGTCGTGCGCCTGGCCTGGAACCTCGGCCTTGACGTGGTGGCCGAAGGCGTAGAAACCCACCGCCACTACGCTCAACTCAAGGCCCTGCGCTGCGAATCGGGGCAGGGATACCTGTTTTCTAGGCCCCTCCCTGCCGCCGCCGCCGAGGAGATGATTCAAGAGGAACTGAACAACCCCCACGAGGCAGAATAGACCGCTAACCCAAAACAGGCGTTGGGCTGGGACGCACCCAAACTAGGACACATCCTCAGGGGCAACGCCCAATGGTCGGAGGCGTGCTGCTCTAAAAATTCGGGCTACACTAAGGGCACCGCTGGCTTTCCGCCCCAGTCCAGCCCTCCCGGTTCATCCGTCCTGCTCCTCACCTCTTCACCTTTCCACCCCTCCCATGGACACCCCTCGCCTCCACCCCGACACCATCGAAGCGGTACGGGATCGCGTCGATATTGTGGATGTGGTGTCTCAGCATGTAGTGCTAAAAAAGCAGGGTAAGGATTTTGTGGGTCTTTGTCCCTTCCATGAAGACAAATCCCCCAGTTTTAGCGTTAGCCCTGGAAAGCAGTTTTACTATTGTTTTTCCTGTGGGGCCGGGGGCAATGCCTTTAAGTTTTTGATGGAGCTAAACAAGCGCTCCTTTGCCGATGTGGTGCTGGATTTAGCCCAGCGCTACCAGGTGCCCGTCACTACGTTGGAACCCGCTAAACGCCAGGAACTTCAGCGGCAGCTTACCCTGCGGGAACAGCTCTACGAAATCCTCGCCCTCACCGCCCGATTTTACGAACACGCCCTACACCAAACCGACGGGGCTGAGGCTCTGGCCTACCTGCGGGACAAACGGGACTTGCAGGATGCCACGATTCAGAAGTTTCAATTAGGCTTTGCGCCGGGGGGCTGGCAGACCCTTTACGACTATTTAGTTGAGCAAAAAAACTACCCCGTAGACCTCGTAGAGAAGGCAGGGCTAATTGTGCCGCGCAAAAAGGGCGAAGGCTACTACGACCGCTTCCGAGAACGGCTGATGATCCCCATTCGCGATGCCCAGAGCCGGGTGATTGGCTTTGGCGGACGCGCCCTAGGGGACGAAAAACCCAAATACCTCAACTCGCCGGATACGGAACTGTTCGACAAGGGCAAAACCCTCTACGGTTTAGATTTGGCCAGGGCCGCCATTGCCAAACAGGATCGCGCCATTGTGGTGGAGGGCTATTTTGACGTGATTGCCCTCCACTCCGCCGGATTTGAAAACGCGGTGGCTGCCCTCGGTACCGCCATCAACGCCGCCCAGGTGCGCCAGGTGTTGCGCTACACCGAATCTAAGCAGGTGTTGCTAAACTTTGATGCCGATGCCGCCGGAGTGAAGGCCGCCCAGCGGGCCATCGGTGAAGTGGAGGAAATGGCCTATCGCGGGGATGTGCAACTGCGGGTGCTGAACATCCCCGATGGCAAAGACCCTGACGAGTTTTTGCGCCACCACAGCCCCGCTGACTACCGCGATTTGGTCAACGATGCGCCCCTGTGGATTGACTGGCAAATCCATAACCTGATCCAGGGCAAGGATCTGCGGCAGGCCGACCAGTTTCAGCAAACCACCCAGTCTGTCGTCAAACTGCTGAGCGACATCGCCAACGCCGACACCCGCACCCATTACGTCCGCTACTGCGCCGAAATTTTCAGCAATGGCGACAGCCGCCTGGTGCCCCTGCTGGCGGAAAACCTAATTACCCAAGTGCGCCGCCAACGCCGCGCCACCTCCAGCGACGCTCCCCCCAGCCGCACCCTACCCAGCGCCACCCCCGGTGGTAGTTCCCTCGAACAGGCCGAAGCCGCCCTGCTGCGGGTGTTCCTTCACCACCCCACCAGTCGCGACGAAATTCGCCAAGTATTGGAAGATCGCGACCTCCAGTTCAGCTATTCCCACCATCGCGCCCTGTGGCGACAAATGCAGCACTTGCTGACGCCCACCACCGACCACCCCACGCCCCCAGCGGATTTAGTCGGGCTGCTCCGCAACCAGTTTGCCGATTCGGGTCTTACCAACCCCCACCTACAAGCCCTGCTGCACCTCGGCGAAAAGACCAAGCGCGACATCATCCGTGCCCCGCTGATCATCCGTGCCGCCGCCGCCTGCATGGAGAAAAACCTCTGTGAAAAGCGCTATCGCCACTTTTTAAACCTCTGGGAAAAGACGGATTGCGCCTCTGATGCTGAACAATTTGCCTATTACCAAAGCCAAATCTACGCCGAAAAGCGCCGCATCGAAGCCCTCGACAAGGAGCGCCAGGTTACCTTTGAAGACCTCGCGGCCCTGCCCTGGGTGGGAGAACAGTACGACTCCTTGGATCGGTAGGGTGGGCTTGGGAATCCGTTCGGGCCAGCCCATGTAGACGGAAGGACACTGGTAAGACCAATGTCTTAGGGAATACTTTTCTGACTTAAGACAGTCTTTACAATGCCGCCAAACGTCTACCGCAATGCACTCGATGACCACTACCACTGAACCTCCTGCTGCCGAGTCCCGAAGGGGCAATGAAGACTATCCCCTCAGCGCTGTCCCGGCCTCGGCCCGTCGTTCGTTTATTTCCCTCGCTCCTCTCCTAGCCGGATTCACCCTCTACTCTGGCACTCTGTTTGCCGGGGGGCTCATTGGGCCATCCTTCCAGTTTTGGCCTAATCTCATTGGGCTAATTTTGATTGGCAACCTCATTCTGGGGCTCTATGCCGCCCTTTTGGGCTACATCGCCGGGGAGACCGGACTCACCACCGTGCTGATGGCCCGCTTTAGCTTTGGCAATGTGGGATCGCGCTGGGTCGATTTCATTCTGGGTTTCACCCAAATTGGCTGGTACGCCTGGGGTTCTGCCCTCATGGCCGAATTGCTGAATAGTTTGGCCGGGGTTCCCGAATCCTGGAACGGCCTGATTATTCTGTTCTTTACCTATGCCTTTTGCTCTACCGCCTACTTCGGCTACACCGCCATGGATTGGCTGAGCCGTCTTGCGGTTCCGGCCATGGTCGTGCTGATGATCATGAGCCTCTCCGTAGCCGCCGGAGATGTGGGCGGCTTTGCCGGACTGCAAGCTCTAGACATTGCCGATCCCCTGCCCCTAGGCGCGGCGATTACCATCATTGTGGGCACCTTTGTCTCCGGGGGTACCCAGGCCACCAACTGGAGCCGCTTTGCTCGCAACGGCAAGTTGGGATTCATCGCCACGCTGATCGCCTTCTTCCTGGGCAATGGCTTTTTGATTTTCTCTGGGGCTTTCTGTGCCAAGGTCTATGGCAACCCTGACATCGTCCAGGTCATGGCCCAGCAGGGGTTACTGGTGGGTGGGTTGATTCTCTTTTTCCTCAATATGTGGACAACCCAAGACAACACCATCTATGCCTTCTCTATTGCCGGGGCCAACATGTTTCGTACCAGCAAGCGCACCCTGTTTGTGCTGGGCGGGGCCACCCTGGCGCTGTTCATGGCCTGGGGCGGTATCTACGCCATGCTGGTGAACTACCTCATTTTGCTGGGTACCTTCATTCCCCCCATCGGCGGCATCATCATGGCCGACTACTGGGTTCACCGCCGAGGGCAATTCCCATCCCTCGATACGTCCCTGCCCGCTTTCCATTGGCCCGGCATCATCGCCTACATCATTGCTTCAGTCATTGCCTACGGTTCTAATCAGTTAGGTTGGGGAATTGTTCCGATCAATGGGATTGTTTCCGCCGCCGTAATTTACGTTCTGCTTAGCAAATTCTGGCCTCGTGCCAACACCCTTTAATACAACATCTGAATCACCCAGCCCCGATCCCTAGACACAGAGTAGCTTTCATCCTACAATCCCTCTGCCTCGGGAGAGGGACTTTGAAACCGAGTTCACGGACAAAAGATTCTGCCCCCGGCGCGGAAACCGCTCCCCTACCGTCTCAGGGTTATGCAGGATTCAGGCCTCCTGACCCTTTGACGAAGCTGGGTTCTGACAAATTTTGTCAGTCAACCAGCTTTGAAACTCCCTAACCCCCTCTCCCGAGGGAGAAGGGGTTAGGGAGAACTACCAATTGGCAGAAGCATTATATGCGCTATCACGCACGTCCTACAGGGATTATCCTAAAAGCTGTTCGTGATTCGGATTCAGTGGTTCTTAAAGACTCTAATCTCAAAAAAACTTTGATATACAACAACACCCATTCCCTGTTTCAAGGAACTTCCTAACATTGCTCTAGCCTTCATGGAGGGAAATCACCCGCTGACCAAAATGATCCTTTAGCGTGTGTTTCTCAAAGCTCCCTGCTTACTACTTTAGGAAGTATTGAATGTGGGATTGGGTGTCGTTGGTTAAGCGAGACAGATGTGATATTAACAGCGCTTTCACTCCTTCTTGTGTGTGGACATTTGGCTGTTGAATCTGCCAGGGGAACCTCATCAGTTCCATATTCAATATATCGCGAATGTCTTGGAATCCTAGGGAATGAAAAGATAGTTAATACAATTGTTTTTTCCAACTAAAGGAAAAATCTAGAACGGTCACCAAATCACCATGAACCGGGAGTTTGCCCTGGTTAACATTTCGTTGCCAACCTTTCGCCGCCAACCTTCCGTTGCCAAACTACGCCCAGGCGTTAACGAAAGCCTGGAGGCGATCAATGACCTGATCGGGGCGTTCCAAGTGGGGCAGGACTCCGGCATCGGGAATTTCGTCTATGCTCTGCACCGCCTGGGGATTGAGGCTGGCCAGACGGCGGGTAATGGCGGGGGGCGTGAACCGAGACTTTTCCCCCAGAACGATGTGGGTAGGAACCGTAAGCTGGCCGATATAGCGGGCGAGATCGAAGCTGATGGTGCCGTTGAGGGAGGCCAAGGCCGCGTATTGAGCGTTAGGCTGCTGGGTACAGGTGAGGTAAGCCTGCACCATGTCTTCGGTGATGCGGCTGGCGTCCGCAAATAGAAACGTAGACAAAAATCCCCGTACTGCTAGTTCGTTGGCGGCCCCCAGTTGATAGAGCAGCGTATCTACCCCTGGGGTACCAGCCAGCAGGGCGGGCAAACTAGCACGATAGTCGCGGCCAAAGTCACCATTGCCGGAGGGGGATACCAAAAACAATGCCTTAAACAGGTCGGGACGCTGGGTGGCCAGCCGAATCACCACCCCCGCCGTCAGAGAAGTCGCAACGACGAGGGCCGGAGGTTCCGCGAGGGATTCCAACAAATAGGTGATGACCTGGAAATAATCCTGCACCTGGTAGTTGCGCACGGGATGGGCCGATTGTCCCCAGCCAATTAGGTCGGGGGCAATCACCCGATGGCTCTGGGCAAAGGCCGGATAGACCTTAGACCACTCGAAGGCCGAAGACCCACCCCCTAGGCTGTGGAGAAACACCAGGGGCGGGTGTTGTGCCTCAGCCTCTGGCGGGTGGGGATAGGTGTAGTAAGCCAGGACGCCGAGGGGCGTGGCCAAAACCTGCTGAACAAAGCCCGGTGGCTGAAACTGAAGCACAGGACAAGGATCCGTGTAGACAACAATCCAGGGTCGAGTCCATAGGTCGGCGGCATCCTATATGGGATGTATGAGGCCAAGCCGTAACGGGTAAAGCCCTTGGTCTGTATGGGTTACGCTGCACTAACCCATCCTCCTGGTACAACACAATTAATGTGTAGGTTGGGTGCAGCGATAGCGGAACCCAACAACCCAGGCCTACGGCATCCTACATTTAAACGCTCCTATCTACTCAGTCAAAGCAGAGGAAAACCCGAGCTACATCAATTTTGGGACGGAGAGAGAGGGATTCGAACCCTCGTTAGAGTTTCCCCTAAACAGCATTTCCAGTGCTGCGCCTTCAACCGCTCGGCCATCTCTCCAGGGTGTGGGTAGCGTTTTGCCACCGGGTAGCTATCGTATCAAAAAAATGGCCCAAAACGCCATAGTTTGTTTGGGAAGGAATTTTTCGTGAGAGCATAGGGGCGTACATCACCCGTTATTCCGGTTCTAATCGGCGCTATGGCCCCTACCCACACCGTCATCGTTCACCATCGCGACACCAACACAACCTACCAGTTTCAGGTGCCCGAAGACCGCTACATCCTCCACACCGCCGAAAGCCAGGGGATAGACCTGCCCTTCTCCTGCCGCAATGGGGCCTGCACCACCTGCGCCGTACGAGTTCTAGAGGGCGATCTGGTGCAGCCCGAGGCCATGGGGCTCTCCCCCGACCTGCGACAACAGGGCTATGCGCTGCTGTGTGTGAGCTATGCCCGCAGCGACCTGCGCGTCGAAACCCAGGACGAAGACGAAGTCTATGAACTCCAGTTTGGTCGCTATTTTGGCGGC
>CAZWNR010000166.1:0-7991 GCA_964635665.1 uncultured bacterium
ACCTGCCACCCGCGACGCTCCGACCACCACCTACGTGCTCCAGCCCATTGCCGTAGAACCGCCCCGGACGACAACCATCCCGGAGCCCAGCGCCGCCGTGGACCTGCCAGAGGAAAGCCGCAACCTAGACAGTCCCCTGGCGGGGGTGTCGCAACTGACGGATCACATGGCTCAGATCTTTAGTCCCAAGGCAAAGACCGCCAAGGCCCCCAGCAAAGTGGCTAAACCAAAGATGAAGCGCCCCCAGCCCCAGGTGATCTACACCGAGGAGCGGCTCGACCTGAACCGTCCAGGGCAGAGCCGAGAGCGCAATGCCGACCTCAGTGGTCTGTGGCTAGCAGCCACTATTCTGCTGATTGTGGTGAGTGCTTTTGGGGCTGGTTTCCTGATTATGAGACCCCTCCTAAATAGCTCTCGCTAGAGAAATTAGGCGGTTTCCAGGCTCACCCCCCAGACCTGTATCACAAGATACAGTATTGTAAGGGGCAAGATCGCTAAACATAGGTCGGCTGAGATTGTCAGCGGTTAACGCTAAAGCACATTAGGTCTAGGTATGAAGAAGATAGAAGCTATCATTCGCCCCTTTAAGCTGGATGAGGTCAAAATTGCCCTGGTTAATGCAGGCATTGTGGGGATGACGGTATCCGAGGTGCGCGGCTTTGGGCGTCAGAAAGGTCAAACTGAGCGCTACCGAGGCTCCGAGTACACCGTTGAGTTTTTGCAGAAACTCAAAATTGAAATTGTGGTGGATGACAGCCAAGTCGATACGGTTGTGGACAAAATTATTTCCGCCGCCCGTACTGGTGAAATTGGCGACGGCAAGATTTTTGTCAGCCCTGTCAATGAAATTATTCGGATTCGTACCGGCGAAAAGAACACGGAAGCCGTATAGGATTCTTGTTTTTCCTCCAGGACAATTCGAGTCGCGAAGCCCTAGGGCAGAACCGACCGTCTAAAGGCGCAGTGCTCACTGCGTCTTTTTTGTGACCAGCGGGGGCTGCCATGAATCCTACATCAACGGCGTCGGCACCATCGCGAACCCGCCAGGACTCCAGCCATAGTCAGGGCTCTAGCCATCCTCTCGCTGATCTCAGGGCAAGAGCAGTCCAGCATCGCTGTATCGAGGTTAACCTTTGATGTAGGTGGAGTGGAGGGCAATTCGAGTACACTGTATCTGCCAGGAAACGATCAAACTACGACCCGAAAGGAGATCGGTCAGGGATGACACAGCGTGTACTAATCATCGGGGCAGGCGGAGTCGGCAGTGTGGTGGCGCACAAGTGCGTACAGAACGACGGCGTCTTCTCAGAGGTGTTGTTGGCTAGCCGCACCAAGGCGAAGGCCGATGCCATTGCGGCGCGAATTAACTCCCCGCGCCTTTCAACCGCAGCGGTGGATGCCGATAACGTGGCAGAAACCGCCGACCTCATTCGTAGCTTCCAGCCCGCCATCGTGATCAATGTGGCGTTGCCCTACCAGGATCTCCACCTGATGGAAGCCTGCTTAGAAACCGGGGTGCATTATTTGGATACCGCCAACTATGAACCCCCCGACGTGGCCAAGTTTGAATACCGTTGGCAATGGGCCTACCAGGATCGCTTCAAGGAGCGGGGCATTACCGCTGTGCTAGGCTGCGGCTTTGATCCGGGCGTGACGGGGGTGTTTACCGCCTATGCCGCCAAACACCACTTTGACGAAATCCACACCCTCGACATTGTGGACTGTAACGCTGGAGATCATGGCAAGGCCTTTGCCACCAACTTCAACCCCGAAATCAACATTCGCGAGATTACCCAGCGGGGGCGCTACTGGGAGAATGGGCAATGGCACGAAACCGACCCCCTCTCCGTGCATCGTCCGGTGAACTACCCGGAGGTGGGGCCTCGCGAATCTTACCTGCTCTTCCATGAAGAACTGGAATCCCTCGTCAAAAACTTCCCCACCCTCCGCCGGGCCCGCTTTTGGATGACCTTCTCCGAAAACTACCTGACCCATCTGCGGGTGCTGGAAAACGTCGGTATGACCCGCATTGATCCAGTGATCTACGAGGGCAAAGAAATTGTGCCGCTCCAGTTCCTCAAAGCGGTACTACCAGAGCCCGCCTCCCTAGGCGAGGGTTACTCTGGCCAAACCTCCATCGGTTGCCAAATCCGAGGGGTGAAGGATGGCCAAGAACGCACCTACTTCATCTACAACAACTGTGACCACGCCGCCTGCTACCGCGAAACCGGAGCCCAGGGCGTATCCTATACCACCGGGGTTCCGGCCATGCTGGGGGCCGCCATGGTGCTTACAGGAGAGTGGAGCGGAGCTGGGGTCTGGAACGTGGAGCAGTTTAACCCCGATCCCTTCCTGGCTCAGCTTGGGGAGTTTGGCTTGCCCTGGGTAGAAAAGGTAGACTACCCCATCGACTTTAATGCGGCATAACCATCGATCCGTTGGGTAAGCCCCCATCGAAGCCATCCATCGTCATTCCCGCAACAACGGGAATTGACCTATTCCAGGGGCGGCAGTTCTGATTCAACCAGGGCTGCCGCCTCGCTGCTATGGCCAGCCCTGGTAGCCCAATATTTGATGGCCTGAGCCACCCCCTGAATCAGCAGCAAGCTAACGGACACCAGCACCATGGTTTTAATCGGTGCCCTAGGGAGGCCATTGGCATCGGCGGAGACTTCCCAACGGCCCCAGGTGCCATCGGGCAAGCGCCCCCAAGACTGGAGAACGGGGTGGAAGGTAACCCCCAAAGCCAGCAGACAAAAGGGAATCAAAAACAGCACGGTGCCCCAAAAGCCAATCAGCGCCTTGCGTTGGGCACTCCAGCGGGATTCTAGAAAATCGACCCGCACGTTGGCCCCGTGCTTGAGGATATAGGGAAAGCCCAGCCAAAACATGAGGGCAAACAAATACCATTGCAGCTCAATTAGGGCATTGGAGGACAGCGACATCCCCACCCAGCGCCCAATAAAACGAGCCATCACGTTGTAAAAGCCGACCGATACCAACAGCAGCACTAGGCCGTTTAAAACCTTGCCGATGGGTTCGGTGAGCGCATCAATGGTCTGGGCCAAACGCAAAAGACGCTGAACCAGTCGAGGACTTAAGGTCACATCTCCTCCATTTCCATTGCAGTTCGGTTCCTGACCATTTTCCTAGGCTTAGGGGAACAGGGCAGACGTGAGGGCCAAGGTGGCCCCACTTCCTTGTTATCCCTCCAAGGCAAAGACTTGGCCATCGATGAGTAGTCGAGTAATGCCCTTGGCCTGGAGGTAGGGACGGGTGGTTTGCAGCAGGTTGCCGTCCGGCACTTTGATCACCCGCTGGTTGCGGCGAGAAAACCGACGGGCCACCCGGTGGTTGTCAAACACAGGTAGAGTTCGCAGATCCCCCTCTTCCTCGGGAATTTGGCCTAGGCTAGCAAAGGTTTTGAGTGGCAACACCACCAACTCCGAGGAGACCCGCTCCACCACCAGGTAGCACTGGGAGGGCAGATCGCTAGGGGTAAGCGGGATAATTTCAACGGCCCCTAGGTGCGGGGCTAATTCCGAGGTATCGCCATCCCAGGCATCCTCGTCGTCCTCGTCGTCCTCGTCGTCCTCGTCGTAGTCATCGTCTAGGTCGGGGGCTTCGTCCTCCCAGTCTGTGGCCAAGGGCGCGGCTTCGGGGACTTCGGCTTTGGCGGCGGCAGATCCTTTTTTGATCGGCCCTTTCTTAATCGGTTCTGGACGGGATGGAGCCACCCGATCCTCCGCTACATCCTCTGGGCTGTCTTCGGGGGTAGCTTCGGTGGCAAGGGCGAGTTGGGTGGCATCCTCAGAGGCAGCCTCTAGATCTGCACTGGTGGATCGAGATCGCCGCCGTCGGGTTTTGCCCTGGCCGTTTTGGGAATCCCCTGCCGGGTCGGCGATGTCGGATGGAGGCTGGGGGGTAACGGCGGCCTCGACGGTCTCAGGAGCCTCGGCAGGGGCAGATCCGCGTTTTTTAAGGATGGGAGGTGCCTTGCTGCCCTCTGCCTTGGCCACGGGGGCACTATCCGTTGCTAGGCCATCCCCAGAGTCACTAGGCGCAAGGTCACTAGGCGTAAGGACAGGCACTTCCACAGATGGCATGGCGACGGGTTCCGATTCTCGCTCGGCGGAACCCCGCTTTTGTTGAATCAAGATCTTATATTCTGCGGCGGGCAGACTGGATTTCAACAGACGGCTAATGGTGCTGTTGCTCACCCCGTATCGCTCAGCCAAGGTGGAGGTGGTCTCTTCGGGTTGGCGATATAGCCCCAAGATAGCGACTTTGTCGGCCTCGGTTAGCTTTTTGGGTGCCATAGACGGGTTCTCGCAATCATGCCATCTAATATCTTAAGCCGCCCTATCCCCTTCGGCGGCGAGAACTGCGGCGAGAATTTACAGAAACGGCATGTTCTACCACAGCCCCTAGCCAGAAAAAGACCGCAGATAGTGTCCAAAAGACTTCCCACACCACGCCCTCGACGTAGGTATTGGTGTTGTTGGCGTAGAGGAAGAACATGTCAGCCAGGTAGAGAAAAACGGCGGCTACGGCGATTAATTTCCAGGATTGGGAAAACCGCCCGCCCCAAAAGGCCACCAGCAGGGTTCCGGCAATGATCAGCAGAACAATATCCCCCAACAGATAGAGGAAACCTACCAGACCCTCAAAGGGTTTGAGCAGATTATCAATTTGTACCGCCCAGCCCGGAGCGGAGGAGGGGGGTTCTTCTACCGGAGCCGCCACGGGGGCAGGCACAACGGGGGCGGCATCCGGGGTGGTGGGCGCTTGGGCAACCAAGTAAGCGGATGATGGGGAGGGCAGAGTGGGCGGCAGGAAGGCGGCCTCAACGGACTGCAATTTCACAAAAATTGACAGCAAAATCCCGGCTAGGCCAATGCCTAGCACAATCAACCACTGGGAGAGTTCTAGGTTGAGCCGTCGGGGCAGTACCGCTTGAAACATCCCCACCGACAGAAAGACATAGCTGAGAATGTAGAAAAAGTCGCCAAAGGACACCGCTGGATCCAGTCCCCAGGCATTCCCCCACAAAAAGAAGAACACGTTGCCTAGAACATACATCATCAGTCCTAGGCCAATCCAAAACCAAACCGTTCGTCCGCTAACGATTTGCGGGCTGCGCCAGTTACGAAAACAGAGCAGCGAGGCAATCAAAAATGCACCCGTTTCAAGCAGGTTGATACCTAGCACAAACCAGGCGGCGGGGTCGTTTCCCCCGGATGGGCTAAATAGTAAGGAGAAGAGCAGGCTCAGGACGCCCCAGGCTATCCCCGCCCCCATTAAAACCGGGGTTGATAGCAGCGACTTGGAGGAAGAAGTTGAAGACTGACTCAACGGGGACACTCCTGAGGCAACGACACAACACCGACCAACGGCCACTCTGTCGCCGACAACGAGCTAGACGGTAGGGGCACCACTGGACGCCTGAATTGTAGCGACTTCGGGCCACAAAATACGGGTTCAAGCGATTATTTTTTCAATCTAAAGGGAAACGCAATACTTTTTAATTTAATCCCGTGTTCGGGTGGCTCAGAACCCCAGATCCCAGGGGTCTACCTTAGGATCTGGGAGCTATCTCCCACCTAAGATCCAAGACCCCTGGGATCTTTTACCAGAGGCTATTGAGACGCCAGCCAGTCCATAACTTGATGGCCTAGGCGGACGTTGTCAAGACGGTCGATTTCCCGCACTCCGGTGGGGCTGGTGACGTTGACCTCCGTCAGGTAGCCGCCGATGATATCGATGCCGACGAAGTAGAGGCCGTCTCGGCGCAGAGTGGGGGCCAGTTGGCGGCAGATGTCCCGCTCTCGGTCGGTGATATCCACCTGGGCGACCCGACCGCCGACCGCCATGTTGCCGCGAAATTCGCTACCCGTGGGGATGCGGTTGACGGCCCCGATAGGTTCGCCATTGAGCAGAATGATGCGCTTATCGCCCTCCTTGGCGGCGGGCAGGTAGGTTTGAATCATCACGGGTTCTTGGCCCTGGCGGGTGCTAATTTCTACCATGGAGTTGAGGTTGCGATCCCCCGCTTGCAGGAACAAAATGCCCTCGCCCGCCTTGCCGCCTAGGGGCTTCAGCACCGCCGCACCCCAGCGTTCTACGGTTTCGCGAATCACCGCCTTGTTTTGGCTGACGATGGTTTCGGGGATGGCCTCGGCAAATTGCAGAGCGTACATCTTTTCGTTGGCAGCCCGGATGCCCTTGGGCGAGTTGATCACGCGGGTTTTGGCCGGGTCGATGTAGTCCAAAATGTAGGTGGCGTAGAGGTAGGGCACCGTCACCGGCGGATCCGTCCGCATGAACACCACATCCATCTCCTCCAGGGGGCGCAGTTCCACCTCGTCCACCTCGTACCAGCGCGCGTCGGCCACCCAATGGCCATCCACCAATTGCACCGGGGTAAGCTCCACCCGCCGCAACAGCCCGTAGGCCTTGCCACCCACCACGCTCAGCAGTGGCGCTTCGGTAATCCAAACCTGGTGTCCCTGTTCCTGGGCCGCTTCCATTAGGGCAATGCTGGTGTCGTGGCCGGGGTCAAGGCGTTCGATGGGGTCGATAATAAAAGCGATGTTCACAGGGTCGGTTCCTTAAGGGATCAAGTTTCTGCTTCTCCAGATCCTATGTCCTAAAATGTCACAGGGGCAGGCGTCAATCGTTGATCCAGCGCAATTCATCCATTCGGTAGCGAACCAGGCAATCAGACATGACACAGGCGGGACACGACATCCTCGTGGTGGGCGGGGGCATTATGGGGTTGGCCATCGCTCTAGAACTGCGCCAGCAGGGGGCCAGCGTGGCCGTCCTCAGTCGCGACTTTGCCGCCGCCGCCAGCCATGCCGCCGCCGGAATGCTGGCCCCCCGCGCCGAGGGCATTCCCCCTGGCCCCATGCTGGATCTGTGCTTGGCCAGTTTGGATCGCTATCCCGACTGGGTGGCGAAAATTGAAGCCCTCACCGGACAATCCGTCGGCTACTGGCCCAGCGGCATTTTAGCTCCTCGGTTTCAGGTACCGGATTGTGTTGAGCAGCCGTCAGCGGGTCAGTTGTCAGCGGGTCAGTTGTCAGGACACGACTTACCCCAAGTCACGAACCCAGGCCAAGGGCAATGGTTAACCGCCGAAGCCCTCGCCCACTACCAGCCCGGACTAGGCGCTGGAGTGAAGGGTGCCTTTTGGTATCCCGAAGATGGCCAAGTCAACAACCAAGCCCTAGTGAAAGCCCTCCGTACCGCCATCCTAGACCTGGACATCACCATTCACGAAGGGGTTGGGGCCACCGCATTGCGGCAATCTCAAGGCCGCATTGAGCGCGTCTGCACCGCCCAGGCTGGCGACTTCCAGGCCGATCACATCGTCCTCGCCGCTGGAGCCTGGAGCCACGACCTGCTGCCTGTGCCCGTCTTCCCTAAAAAGGGCGAGATGGCCAGTTTGCGGGTTCCCCCCGCCCTGGGTACCGGGCAACCCCTGCAACGGGTGCTGTTTGGGGAAAACATCTACATCGTGCCCCGCCAGGATGGCCGCATCGTGTTGGGGGCCACCAGCCAGGACGTCGGCTTTGCCCCCGGCAACACCGCCGCCGGAGTCAATCAGCTCTTGGCCAACGCCATCGCCCTGCTGCCCTGGCTGGCCGACGGCACTCTAGAGCAAACCTGGTGGGGCTACCGACCCGCCACCCCCGACGAAATGCCCATCCTCGGCCCCGGCCCCGCCGCCAACCTCACCCTCGCCGCTGGGCACTACCGCAACGGCATCCTCCTCGCCCCCATCACCGCCCACCTGATCAGCGAAACCCTCGCCGGACGCACCCCCGGCCTCATCTCCCCCTTCTCCTACCAGCGATTCCATCCCCCGTACGGGCGCACAGCGGTGCGCCCCAACCCCGCCCCGTACGGGCGCACAGCGGTGCGCCCCAAACCCGCCGTGGCCCCCCACCCCCCCCGGGCCCCCCCACCCGCCCGAACCCACGCCC
>CAZWNR010000167.1:0-2701 GCA_964635665.1 uncultured bacterium
CACCCCTGAAGTCATTAGCCTAGACAGCCGCGGCAAGCTCATCCAGGCCCAAGCTGAAGTGATTTGGGAAGTCGGCACCCGTCCGGTTTATACGCTCACCACAGCCAGCGGGCGTAAAATTCGGGCCACCGCAGAGCATCGGCTGTATACCCTAGATGGCTGGCAGCGACTGAAGGAGATCAGACCAGGAAACCGTATCGGCGTTGCTCGGTATTTACTCGAACCTCCATCGGCTAAAACCTGGCCAGAATTGAGACTAGCACTCCTTGGCCAACTGATTGGCGATGGCAGTTACCTAAAGGGGCAACCGCTTCGCTATACAACTGCATCCGAAGAAAACAGCCAGATTGTGCAGTTAGCGGCTGAGCAAGAATTTGGTTGTGAAGTAAAACGCTACAAAGGCAAAGGTCAATGGCACCAGCTCTTGATTTCTGGTAACGGCAATCGCTGGCATCCTGCTGGGGTCAACCTTTGGTTACGACAGCTTGGAATCTTTAACCAATCTTCTCGGCAAAAGCGGATTCCTGCCGAGATATTTCAGCTCTCTAATCAGCAAATCACCCTGCTGCTAAGACACCTGTGGGCGACGGATGGCTGTATCTCAGTGCGCCAGGGTAAAGGTAGCGATGCCATCTTTTTCTCGACCAGTAGCGAAGGCTTAGCCCACGATGTTGCTTCCCTGCTTCTGAGACTAGGTATTTGGGCCTCTGTAGGTTGGCAGCCTAGTCAGTGCTTTACTGTTAGTGTGCAAGGCAGCGTTAATCAACTCAAATTTCTTAATCAAGTTGGTGCTTTTGGGCCTAGGGTAGAGCCTGCTGATGCCCTACGTCTAAAGCTTGAGAACATGGCGTCCAATCCTAATCGAGATACCTTACCGAGGGAAGTATTTGCTCAAGTCAAGGCTGATATGCGTCACCAAGGGATCAGTCAACGCCAAATGGCCACCCTGCGAGGTACGTCCTATGGCGGATCAGCCCACTTCAAATTTGCTCCTTCTCGACAAACGCTACTGAGCTATGCCGAGATCTTGGGCAATGAAACATTGAAGGAAATCGCCAACTCAGATATTTTCTGGGATGAGGTAATTTCTATTGAACCCGCCGGGGAAGAGCCTGTGTATGACTTAACGGTTCCAGGGCCAGCATCTTGGTTAGCCGATGGCATCGTTTCCCATAATTCTGGAGCCATTGAGCAAGACGCCGACTTGATTATGATGCTCTACCGCGAGGAGTATTACGACCCCGATACGCCAGATCGCGGCATTGCCGAGGTGATTATTACCAAGCACCGCAATGGCCCTACGGGCACCGTCAAGCTCTTGTTTGAGCCGCAGTTTACCCGGTTCCGCAATCTAGCCAGTCCGGGGATGTAGGGCGACGGCTTCCCTCTCACCGAATTAACCATTCCCTACAATAGCGATAGTCCCCTCATCCACTGAGGCCGTTATGCCGCATCCATTTCCCTCCTCTGCGGTCTCAACGCTGTACGAGACCGACTTTTCCCTGTGGATTCAGCACACCGTTGAAGCCCTGAAGCAGCAGGACTTTGATCGGGTGGATTGGGACAATTTAATTGAAGAAGTGGAGAGCATGGGCCGCCGCGAAAAACGGGAACTGAAAAGCCGCTTGCTGGTTATCCTCGAACACCTGCTTAAGCTGATGTTTTGGAAGAGCGAAAAGCCTCAAAACGCCAAGGGTTGGCGCAATACGGTGATCGAACAGTGCAATCAAGTGGATCTCATTTTAGAAGATAGCCCCAGTCTTAAACCCTGGTTAGTTGAGAGTTTTGTTGAATCCTACGCCAAAGCCAGACAGCAAACCCTCCAGAAATATGGCCTACCTGGGGATTTGTTCCCAACCCAGCCGCCCTTCTCCCTGGAGGATGTGCTTAACGCCGATTGGCTGCCAGAGTAAGCGCAAGGCAGCGGTTAATTTGGGGAACCCTTGGGCTGCTGAAACCCTTTCATCATGGTGGCGAGGGCTTTGTCGGATTGCAGGCGAGTGGCAAACACCAGCAGGTTATTCACCAGCCCATGGACGGCGGTGCGTTCGCCCTTTTCCATCGCTCGATAGCCAAAGGTGGCGACTTCGACGGAGGTGGGCAGTTTGCCGCTGAAGAATTCGAGCTGGCCCATACCCGCCACGTCCTGAAATTCGGATTCCGTGGGGCCAGGGCAGAGGGTGGTCGCGGTCACGCCTGTGCCTTCCAGTTCGCTGGCGATGGCTTCGGTGAAGGATTGCACAAAAGCTTTGGAGGCGTAGTAGACCGCCATGTATGGCCCCGGCAAAAAGGCGGCGGTGGAGGCTACGTTCAAAATGCGGCCCTGGCCTTGGGCGATCAACCCCGGCATAAACAGGTGGGTGAGATGGGCAAGGGCCACAATATTGAGCTGGAGCATGGCATTTTGCTGTTCCCAATCGGTTTTGGCAAAGGGTTCTAGCAGGCCAAATCCGGCATTGTTGACCAGGGCGTAGAGGGGTTGGCCGAGGGTTTGCGTCCAGTCAAATAGCGTTTGACGGGCCTGGGCATCGGTCAAATCTGCCGCATAGGGCCACACCGTCACGCCATAGGTTTGCTCGATGTCTTGTTTTAAGGTGGTCAAACGGTCTTCTCGACGGGCGACTGCAATCACATCATGACCATTGGCGGCGCAAACCTTCGCCATTTCGTAGCCAATACCGCTGGATGCACCCGTAATCAG
>CAZWNR010000167.1:2801-7978 GCA_964635665.1 uncultured bacterium
GCAAAAACCCTGCCACAGGAACAGGGTTTTCAACAAGATTTCAGAGTTTTCAACAGCACAGGCTCGTTTTCCACAGGGGAATGGCTTTTCCCCTGAACCCTAGGTTTTTCAACCGTTTAACCTGTTTTCCACAGGGGGCTATACTTTTCAACAGGATCAGATGTTTTCCACAGCTAGCTGCGGATTTGCACAGGCATCACCAGGTAAGTAATTTTGGCTTCTCCGAGGGGGCTAAGCACAGCGGGGCTGGTAGCGGCATTGCACTGCATCTGCACCTGGTTACCATCAAAGGCCTTGAGACCATCTAGCAAGTAGCGCACATTGAAGGCAATATCGAGGTCATCGCCGCTAATTTGGGCGGGCAGTTCTTCACGACCACTGCCCACTTCCTGGGCTTCCACCGAAAGGGCAACAACTTGCTGACTACTATTGAGAGACATTTTGATGATGTCGTTTTTCTGGCTAGCCAGAACGGCAATGCGCTCTAGGCTTTTCATCAGCCCTTGGCGGTCGAGGGTAATTTGGCGGGCAAATTGTTTGGGCAGCAGTTGGCGATAGTTAGGATATTGCCCCTCCAGCAGGCGTGTGGTGAGCTTTTGATTGCCCAGGTCAAACATCACTTGGGTCTCATCCAACCGCACCTGCACAGGTTCGCTGGAGGTATGGGCCTGAATCATTCGCTCCAGTTCGCGCAGGGCCTTGGCCGGAACCGTCACATCCATATCGGGGGTGGGGGTGCCCGTTTCATCCACGGTTTGCACCACGGCTAAACGGTGGCCATCGGTGGCGGCAAATTCCAGCGTGTCGGCATCGGAGAGCAAATGTACCCCGGTCAGCACCTGCTTGGTTTCGTCGCCGCTGGTGGCAAAGAGCGACCCCTTCAACCCGTCGAGCAGTGCCTCGGCAGAGAGGGCAATGGCGTCCCCGTCCTCCACGGTGGGCAGAGAAGGATAGTCTTCAGCCCCCAGACCGCGCACTTCGTAGTGGCCAGAGGAGCTGGTAATCGTCACCGTTGCACCATCGTCATTCAGTTCCATGACCACGTCTTCGTTAGGCAGGCGAGACACAATATCGCCCCACAGTTTGGCCGGTAACGTGAGCACCCCAGAGGCTTCCACCTGTGCGGTAAAGCAGCTTTCAATGCCCAACACCTCGTCAAAACCCACTAGGGTCACGGTCTGCTGGGCAGCATCGGCCTTCACCCAAATATTGCCCAACACAGGCCGACTGGGGCGCGAGGGCACGGCCCGACTCACCGACGACAGTTGCTGATTCAGCTCGCTTTGGGAACAGACAAACTTCATAGTGGATTCACGAAGGTCAGATTACAGGGGGCAGGGCACGGTGATCTTCCAAACCACCGTAGCGCCAACGAGTTTCCACGGTTGTGGAAGTTCCTCAGTTTTAGCAGTATCTCACTTTTCTTGATCGCTGGAAGGAGCCCCTTCTGGGCGGGCTCCTCTAGGCTAGCTCAGGGAAACCAAGGCTCAATCCGTCAAAGATCAGGAAACCATCCGCTAAACGCAGCTATTTCCAGGGAGAACACCCAACGAGGAGAAAGGGTTCAAGCGACCGTTCACGAACATAGGTGCTCACAAAATTGATTACAAAATCACAAAACACCATTGCCAAGGCCATCTTTGCAGAAGACAAGAGGCCCAGCTCAAAAAACAAATTTTATCCGACTTCAGTCTATGAAAACTAGGTTGTTCTAGATCAATAACCTACCTGAAAAACCCTGGCAATGGCTTAAGCCATTGGGTTTATATCTCGGAAGGAATTGCGAGAAGCTTTGTTTAGCTCAAACAATCTAACACTGTTTTTGTTGTTCATCAACTAGCTATTTTTTGGGATTTTACAACAGCCTTTAAAAGAAATAATTTAAAAGATAGTAGTAGTAATAGGGGCTGTGGAAACTGAGGAAAACCCTGGGATCAGTTGATAGCTATGGATTTTGAATTTCAAGGACTTGGGGAAAACGTCGTCAAAAGTGGGAGGTTTTTCAACAGGTTTAATAAGAACATTTAGTAATCCACATTTTTATAATAGTTTTCCACTGGTTTTCAACGGATTTTCCCCAGGAAAAAGCCACTTTTCCACAGCTATTTTTGGGGAAATTTAATGATCTTTGAGGATTGAGCTTTTGACGCTTGATGATGTGTCAAAACATCTATCGAAGACGTTGTGCTGTGTCACTAACTAACGGCCTGTGTGCTCGTTATGGAAATGCTCACAACAGCAATTAACGCCTCACAGGTTTTTCCACAATATTGTTGCTGGCTGACAAAAGATTTTGCATCGGGCGCAGTGACCCTGCCCCCACAGCATTTGGATGATGTAGAGGGCAAGTCTCCTGCCCCTTTGACAGATTTGAGTTCCCGCAAGTTTTGTCAGTCAACCAGTGCTACTGAATAGCCCTTAAAACTACGCTTGCTGCTATAGTGCGATACTTTTCGGTATCGGCTCATCTTTGTGGCGTGAGTGAAAAATTTGTCACTGCGATGTTGTGTGATGGCGTGCGTGGGCCAACAGCATGAAATGACGCCATAAAAAATGCCTGCATGGAAAAGAGCAGACATTTTTGTGTCCAGCTTGGCTAGATCGATCACAAGCTGACCCTAGAACAGCCAGGGAAGATGTCTTTGTGGCCGTTAGGATGTCTGCCCTACTACGGTAAATGTTTGATCTTTCTCGTCTGGGCTACGGGCATTTTTCTCGCGGTATGTTGCGGATCGAAGGATAATCTACGCTGTGGAATCTGTGGATAACTTCCTAAAATCTGTGGATAACGTCTGTGAAAAATGTTTTTGCTAAACGCCTTGCCTCAGAAGGATTAACTGTAAGACAAAATTCCGTTTGGCTACCCCGGATTTGCGGGTGGTGCATTGGGGCTAGTTACGGCGATTAGGGCGTGATTGGATATCGTGCCTCACCACGGCTCAAGTGGAGGGTTTGAGAACTAAAACGGTGCAGGAGGCACGATGCATGACATAGTTGCTGACGCTGCCCATCATCATTTCTGTGAGGCCACTGCGTCCATGGCTGCCCATCACAATTAGATCGGCGTCCCACTGTTGGGCCACGGCGCAAATCACTTTTCCTGGACGGCCCAACAGTTGACGAAATTCGGTGTGTACCCCTGCGGCATTGGCCTCTCCGGCAAGCTGCTGGAGCTGCTCTAAACTGTGGGCTTCATAGTGTTGCCATTCGGCTTTCCAGGTCTCTAGGTTAATCTCGGTGCCCGGTGCCCAATAGATCGAATCGAGGCGATGGCCGAGGGGAATAGGGCTGCTTTCGTCTTCCCCAGAAAGGCTATGGACTAGCAGCATGGTGGATTGCATGGCCTTGGCGAGGTTGAGGGCCTGCTCGAAAACCGTATTGCTAATGGCACTGTTATCAATGGCGACGAGAATTTTTTGATACATAAACTCAGCCCTCAAAGTGATGGATCAGCAAAGCGGGTCAGTTGAGGGCAATGAGTCGCCAAGGCGCTAGGCTACGTCAGCCGTGGTGGGTGGCGCGATCATGGCGGCTAATGAGCCAGTAGACCAGCAACACAACGCCTAAGGCTCCCAGTTTGGTGGCCAGATAGAGGGTGTCTTGGTAGGTAAAGATGAAGGACAACATGGGCATACCCTCCAGGAATCATGGATCATGAAGCGCCGTTGGACTGGAATTGCCCTTACCTCTATTGTCTGAGGGATTTCCTGGATTTTGGGGATTTGCAATGAAGCGTTAACGGCCCTTACAAAGGATTACAGACCCTAGGGATGCAAATGCTGGCTGATTTCCCCTGGTTGTAGCGGACGAGGAAACCTGTCCCCTACCGTTGGGTGGGTGAAGGTGCAGGAAGATTTGGGCTAGAGGACAAGGCTTAGACGGTAGCGAAGGGTTTGCTGTCTTCATGGCAAAGTTCGTACACCAGGTTGCGCCCAGACATGGCGGCAATGGGAATGCTACCGCCTGGCTCTGTCCAGTGGCCTATCATGGCAAAGTGTTTGAGCCCCGGCAGGCGTTTGGGGATGCCCTGCACCATCATCGGCAGGGTGTCTTTGGTGAGCAGCCAGCCACAGCTCGACCCCTGCCAGTTGCGGGTGGTGCGTTCGTGGCTGAGAGGGGTTCTTACCTGCATCACCTCGATGTCGCCACTCAGGCCGGGGTAGCGTTGGTTGAGCCATTCTAGAACGGTTTGCACCTCTGGCAGTTCGCTTGCGGGGGGATGACCATCGCCATAGGTGGCTTGCCATTGGCGGTAGGGGGTGGTCATCAGGGCCATGAGGACGGATTTGCCCGGAGGTGCTAGGGAAGGGTCGATGTTGTAGTGCTTGAGGCCAATCTCAAACTGCGGCGCTCCGGCGATGGTGAGGGGCTCCTCCAGCAGGCACGTCACCCAGTGTGGGTCGGCGGAGAGGTCGCGGTTAACACCGAGGCAAACCTGAAACTGGGAATACATCGGGAGATCGCTCCCGTAGATTCGCTCTAGCCGCCGATGCAGGTACTCCCCTTGCAGCAGATTAAAGAGGGTGTGGCGGCCATCGCAGGCGGAAATCACGCGACTAGCTCGGTACTCGCGTTGATCGGCGAGGCGTACCCCCACCGCCTGGTCGCCCTCCAATAAAATTTGTTCCACAGGGGTGGAATAATAAATTTCTCCACCCAGGGACAGGTAGCGCTGCTCGATGGCCTTCACAAAGGCGAGGGAACCGCCCTGGGGAAAGCCCGCGTTGCCGTTGTCGAGGTAGGCCAGCAGCGACATGCCCACCATTACCGGCACCTCTGGCCAGGAAAACATGTGGGGAACGGCCCGCTGCAAAAACGGATCTTTGAACTTGGTGCCTAAATCTTGCAGCGATAGACTCCCCCACTTGCCCAGAGAATTCACGAAGGGCAACACCTGCCGCCCAATTCTGGCCCAGTCGGCCCCGGTCATCATCGATTTGGGCTTCTGTTGCAGAATCGACAGGTCAAAATCCTTAAAGGTCCGCACCCCTTTGCAAAACTGATCGATCAGCTTGGCATCCTTGGGCGCGAGGGACTTCATGTGCTCGGCCAGAATTTCCGTGTCGCTGTGGACGGTGAGCACTTCCCCCTGGGGGCCTTGCAGTTGAGCCAGATAGTCTTGCTGAAGGAAGGGCACCTGGGGAATGACACCCAACTCTTCCCAGGTGGTGTAGAAC
>CAZWNR010000168.1:0-7943 GCA_964635665.1 uncultured bacterium
AGGGGTTCAGCAAGCCCTCCTAAAAATGCTAGAGGGCACCGTCGCTAATGTGCCTCCCCAGGGAGGGCGCAAGCATCCCTACCAAGACTGCATCCAGATTGATACCAGTAACATTCTGTTTATTTGCGGTGGAGCCTTTGTGGGCCTAGAGAAAATTGTTGAGCAGCGCATGGGCAAGAAATCGATTGGCTTTGTGCAGCCTGGGGAAGCTCAGCTATCTCGCGAGAAACGGGCAGCGGATGTGCTGAAGCATCTAGAACCCGATGATCTGGTGAAGTTTGGCTTGATTCCTGAGTTTATTGGTCGTATTCCTGCCACTACCGTGGTTGAACCTTTGGATGAAGAGTCCCTTGTCGCTATTCTGACGGAGCCGAAGAACGCCCTAGTCAAGCAATTCCAGAAGCTGATGCGGATGGATAACGTGCAGCTTGACTTTAAGCCCGACGCCCTCAAGGCCATTGCGCGGGAAGCCTATCGCCGCAAAACCGGAGCCCGTGCCCTGCGCGGCATCATCGAGGAACTGATGCTGGACGTGATGTATGAGTTGCCTTCCCGTAAGGATCTCAAGCGCTGCACCATCACCCGCGAAATGGTAGAGCAGCGGTCTACGGCGGACTTGCTGCTGCACCCCTCATCCATCCCCACCCCTGAGTCGGCCTAGTTATGCCCTACGTTCAGGTCAACCAGGTTGATCACTACTACGAGTGGATCGGCACAGAAACCCCTCGTCTGGCCAGTTCTACAAAGCCTGTGATGGTGTTTATCCACGGCTGGGCAGGGTCAGCCCGCTATTGGCGCACCACCGCCGAGGCCATCTCCCAGGATTACGACTGCTTGCTCTACGATATGCGTGGCTTTGGTCGATCTACCCTTGCCCCCGACCAAGCCGAAGCCCAAAAAGCACGGGGCTATGAGCTAGAAACCTTTGCCGACGACCTGGCGACTCTGTTGGGTGCCCTAGATTTACCCAAGGTTTCGATCAACGCCCACTCCATGGGGGCTTCGGTGGCCGTGTACTTTTTGAACCGCTATCCCCAGCGGGTAGAGCGGGCTATCCTCACCTGCAATGGCATTTTTGAGTACGACAAAGCCGCCTTTGAGGCCTTCTATCGCTTTGGAGGCTACGTGGTGGCCTTCCGTCCCCAGTGGCTCGGCAAAATCCCCCTGGCCCCCCGTTTTTTCATGGCGAGGTTTCTCCATAAACCCATCCCCGCTGCCGAGAAAATCGCTTTTTTAGACGACTTTCTCAACGCCGATTACGACACCGCCCTGGGCACCATTTTTACCTCCGTTAGCAAACAGGCTACAGAGGTAATGCCCGTAGAATTTGCCAAAATTTCCGTGCCCACGCTGCTAGTTTCCGGGGAGTTCGACAAGATCACCCCTGCACCCCTGGGCCAAAAAGCGGCGGAGTTAAATCCCAAGATTCAGTATGCCCTCGTCAAGAAAACCGGGCATTTCCCTATGCTGGAAGACGCCGAAACCTACCTAGGCTACGTGCGTTCTTTCCTTGCAGATGTTAGCGGAATCAATTGCTAGGGCCTTGGGTTGAGTCCTTTAGACAGCGCTGCAACGCATCGTTTCTAGTCAACATGTGTTCAAATTATCACGGCTTATTCTGCTATAGCTTTGGCTAACTCACTCCACAAAAATTGTCAGATACACTAATCATCACCTGTTGCATCGAAATAGCACATTCTCATAGCCGCGCATACATCACTCTGAAAGCAGGTGTCGCACATGTGGAACTGCAACCAAGTCTTACCGATTTCATCCAGATGCTGACTTTGCGTAGATGTTTGGTTTATGAATTTTTCTGGGACTGGCTTGTCAAAAAGATTGATAATAATTTCTCTTGTCTTCTCATAGTTGCCAGTATCAATGTGAATTGCTGCGATCAAAGCCTCAAACGTTTCTCCTAATACAGACGCCTGGCTTTGAATTCCTTGCTTTCTCTCGCCTGCTCCAAGACGAATAAATTTTGCAAGGCCAAGTTCTTCAAACATCCTACCTAGACTTTCTCGTTTTTCAAGCTCCATCTTTTTATTGGTAATTGATTCGCGGCTGTCATAGCCTTGTTGAATCAGCATCTCAACCAGAGACGCCTTTAAGATAGCGTCACCAAGAATCCGATATATTTCTTGATCTTTACAATTTTGCCCTCGTTGTTTTTGCTCCTGCGCGAATGCTTTTCGAGTTAGCGCTTGAATGAGTAGATTTTTATCTTTAAAGGTGTAGTTTAGACGTTGCTCCAAAAATTCAATATCCTCAGGTTCCATTGCTAAATCCATCTGCTAAATGTCGCTCATAATTAGTTAATACACATTTTAACCTTGCAAGTATGGAATTCCTGCCTACAGATCACCTGATGGCCTTAGATCGGCAGCATGTGTGGCACCCCTATGCGCCGATGCCAAATGCGGGGCCAACCTTCCCGGTACGTTCGGCCCAGGGGGTTTATTTGGAGCTAGAAACCGGAGAGCGCTTGGTGGATGGTATGTCCTCCTGGTGGACCTGTATTCACGGCTATAACCATCCCCAATTGAATCAGGCTGCTATCGACCAGATGGGACGGATGAGCCATGTGATGTTTGGAGGCTTAACCCATCAACCCGCCGTGCAGTTGGCTACGCAATTGGTTGATCTGACTCCGGCCCCGCTTCAGCATGTGTTTTTCTGTGATTCTGGCTCGGTGGCGGTGGAGGTGGCGATGAAGATGGCCATCCAGTATTGGTACAACCAGGGCCAGCCGCAAAAGCAGCATTTTTTGACCATTCGCAACGGCTACCACGGTGATACCTTTGCCGCCATGGCGGTGTGTGACCCGGTGAACGGGATGCACCACCTGTTTCGCAATAGTTTGGTGGAGCAGTATTTTGCCGATGCTCCCCAAATTCCCGTTGATGGCGACTGGCAGGAGGCGGATATTGCCAGTTTTGCCGATATTTTGGAGCGTCACCACCAAGACCTAGCGGCGGCCATTTTTGAGCCCGTGGTGCAGGGGGCCGGGGGAATGCGGTTCTACAGCCCGCAATACGTCAAACGGGCGCGGGAACTCTGCGATCAGTACGGTGTACTGCTGATTTTGGACGAAATTGCCACGGGTTTTGGCCGCACGGGCAAGTACTTTGCCTGCGACTATGCCCAAGTGGCCCCCGATTTGATGTGTGTTGGTAAGGCGCTAACGGGGGGCTTTATGTCCCTAGCGGCTACCCTGGCGACAACGGAAATTAGCCAAACCTTTGCCCAGGGAGAGGCGGGCGTCTTTATGCACGGGCCAACCTTTATGGCCAATCCCCTGGCCTGTGCCGTGGCCCTAGCCAGCTTAGATATTCTAGACAAGGGCGATTGGGTGGGGCAGGTGCACCGCATTGAAGCCCAACTGCGGCAGGAACTTGCGCCCTGCAGAATGTTCCCCGCTGTAAAAGACGTGCGGGTGCTGGGGGCGATTGGCGTGGTAGAACTGCATCAGCCTGTGGATATGGCGGTGGTGCAGCCCCGGTTTGTGCAGCGGGGGGTGTGGCTGCGGCCCTTTGGTCGGTTGATTTACACGATGCCGCCCTACATCATTGAGCCGGATCAACTTAGTCGGATTACTGAGGCGGTTGTGACGATTACCCAACAACTCACCACCCCCTAGGTTGTGGTCAGCGTAGAAACCGGGTTTCTGTATCGGCGTTCTAGGGGGAACGTCATATCAGCGTAGTATGAAGGCATAGCGGCTTACGGATTCTTTTTATGGCTATAACGGTCACGATTGCCTACCTAGGCCCCGAAGGCACCTACTCTCAGTTGGCCGCCCTAGCCTACAGCCTAGAGCTAGAGCGCCAGCAAAAGATTCCCGTGACGTTGCGGGCTTTTCCTAGCATCCCGAAAGCCATGCAGGCCACCGCCGATGGAGAAACCACGCTCACCATCGTACCCGTTGAAAACTCGATTGAGGGCGGTGTGACCACCACCCTCGATACCCTGTGGCGGCTAGAAACCCTACGGGTGCATCGCGCCCTGGTGATGCCCATTCGCCACGGGTTTCTTTCCTATGCCCCCGATCTTGGCAGCATTCGCACCGTTTACTCCCATCCCCAAGCCCTGTCTCAATGTCAAAACTGGCTAGAACGCCAGGTTCCCCAGGCTGCCTTAGTGCCCACCAGTTCCACCACCGAAGCCCTTCAGCATTTGGCCGACAACCCCAACATTGGGGCGATTTCATCGGAATGGGCCGCCCAACTTTACGACCTACCCATTCTCGCCCACGACATCAATGATCTCGCCGACAACTGCACCAAGTTTTGGGTATTAGGGCCACCCAATAGCGTCGTCGCACAACCTACGGGCACCTACACATCCCTGGCATTTACGCTACCGATTAATGCCCCAGGGGCGCTCCTCAAGCCCCTACAGGTGTTTGCCCACCACGCCATTAACCTCAGCCGGATTGAATCTCGGCCTGCGAAGCGGGCTTTAGGCGATTACCTCTTTTTTGTTGATTTAGAGGCTGACTGTCATCAAGATAAAACTCTCAAGGCTATCGAAGAACTTAAGCTCTGTACCGAACAACTCATGGACTTCGGCAGCTACGATTTAGTGATGGTTAACGGCGACCTAACGGCGGCTAAAACTAAGTGCAACATGGATTCATCGAAATACTAATTAAAGTAGGCCCGCCACCGATGGGTTAGATACAATTGAATGCGCTTACTGGCTTTGAGATAACGAATCGAAAGATAGATAAAATAACAGCCTAACTTTTGTCGCCAGCCCTCGATGGAAGGATCGGCAAAGCGATCAGCAGCATACTGTAAATGGGGTTTAAATTCTGGTAGTGTCTCAGCAAAAAAATCTCGAAAAGGGCGATCATTGGCGTTGCTTCGGTTGTGATCGCCAATGGTAACCCGTATGGCCTTAGTTCGTAGCTCTCGGAAGCTATGGCGGGCGGGGTGATCAATGATCGCATCATCTGCGTACAACAACCGATAACCCGCTGCCGCAACTCGTTTTCCCCATTCTTGATCCCCTCCTGAAAAGAGATTGCTGTTGAATAATCCCACGTTCTCAAAACGCGATTTGAAGGTAAAAAGATTGGCGGTAGCCCCAAACTGATACGCTTCAACGTAGGTTTTCTGTTGTAGAAAATGCAGGCTGTCGTAGAGTTCAGCGAGGGTGGGAGAGGCAGGATTTCTAAAGAAAAAACGAACTTGACCGGCTACAAAACCACAGTCAGGATGACGCGTTAGCCAGCCTACCCCCTTTTCCATCCAGTCTAATGCGGGTCTACAGTCTCCATCGGTAAAGGCCATGATCGATCCCTGGGCAAGGCTCAACCCATGATTACGGGCCGCGTAGGAGCCTCGTTGGGGTTCGTGGGCCAGAACCACAGAGGAAAACTCGTTGGCTAAAGGCAACAGATCAGGATCGGGAGTCGGGCTATTGTCAACGACGATAATTTCGTAATGATCGTGGGGATAGGTCTGCTGAGCAAGCCTTTGAAGGCAATGCCTCAGATAATCAGCGTCCTTAAAAACTGGGACGATAACAGAGACAAAGGGTATCGGAGTATTCATCATGGTCTCAAGTTGCCTTAGATCCTGTTGATCAAGTCCGCAAGAGCTGGATGTGTAGCCTAGTTAAAGGCAACTCACCAAAGCCAGATTGGCGCTATACATGGCTTCTACGCAGAGTTCTTACTAAGGATCGTAGCCCGTTAACAGGTGACTATAGACTCCCTTCCACCCTGGCATTAAAGCCGTAGACTTTGCGCTCTCCGGCGAGGGCAACGAGGGTGACGGTGCGCTCATCCCCCGGCTCAAAACGAACGGCGGTGCCAGCGGGAATGTCTAGGCGCATGCCCCTCGCTTGATCTCGGTCGAAGCTGAGGGCCGCGTTGACTTCGTAAAAGTGAAAGTGGGATCCGACTTGGATGGGGCGATCTCCCGTATTGGCTACCGTTAGGGTGACGGTGGCTTTTCCGGCGTTCAGTTCAATCTCGCCTGCGGCGGGCAGTAGTTCTCCGGGAATCATCCTTTACCTCCTAGGTTGGCAATTAAATCTTGACGCTTTTGGTGCATGGCCCGCTCAATCAGGGGCAAGGCTTCTTCGATTTCCCGCCGAGCTACCCCTTCGGCCCCGGCTTCCAGGAATTGGTTGAGGGCAATCACATGGGCGGTTTCTAGGGCAATTTCCGTGGGCACTTTGACGTCGGGAATAACTCCGGTGCCGTCCCAGTTTTTGCCCGTCACGGGGTTGATAGCCTGCCCCGTAGGCATGAACACCCAAAAGTGATCGTGGAGCCGAAAGCCTCGACCGGGGTTGGCTCCGCCCCGCGTGGTTTCGCCCACAATGGTGGCCCGCTGGCGGGTTTGTAGGTTGTAGGCAAATTCTTCGGCGGCGGAGAAGGTGGCAGGACTGGTGAGCACGAACACGGGTTTATTTAAGTACCGTGGCCCCGGCAGGTGGGGAATCGTCCACCACTGATGGGTTTCGTCGGTTTCGCTCCAGTAGAGGTCGTTGAGGTGGGTGGCGGGATGGGCTGGGAATAGGTAGCTACAGAGAAACGCCACCGCTGCGGGAGATCCGCCCTGGTTGTGGCGCAGGTCAACCATTAGGGCATCGGTGTGGGCCACCAGGGTCATGGCGGCGGCCAGGGTATCCCCGGCAAATTCCGGTGGCTCGAAGCTAAAAAGCTGGATGTAGCCCACGTTGCCCGGTAGGCGTTCTACCTTGTTGAGGTCGAAGTTGCGGCGACGGCTGGCCTGCTGTTGGCGGGTCAGTTCCTCAGCGGTGGGTTCGGCCTGGGGCTCGATGTGGGGCAGGGGCATGGGGCTGAAGTGAAGCCGCAGGTTTTGATCTTGGCTGAGGGACTGAAGCTGGGCGGTGAGGGTATCGGCCAGTTGTTGACCGCCGTTGATGTCGCTGTAGCCGCCGCTGTCTAACCGCTGTTCCAGATCGGCCTGGATTTTTTCCGCCACCTCTGGAAAGACGTAGCTATCCAACTGGGCCACCAATGCCCCAATCACCGCCTCCACATCGTCCGGTTGAAGGGGGAAGTCTCTGGCAGAAGCAGCGGGAACAGAGGAGGCCATACCAGTTACAGCAAAGGGCAAGGAATCAAGGCAGATCGGGATGGGAGGCTCCGTCCTAGGGCGTAGGGCCAACCCTAGCGAATCGGGTCGTGGACGGTGACCAGCTTGGTGCCGTCGGGAAAGGTCGCTTCCACCTGGACTTCGTGGATCATCTCCGCCACCCCGTCCATCACGTCCTCGCGGCTGAGCAGCGTGGTGCCATAGCTCATCAGTTCCGCCACGGTGCGGCCATCCCGTGCCCCCTCCAAAATGGCCGCCGAAATGTAGGCGACCGCCTCTGGATGGTTGAGCTTCAGCCCTCGATTTTTGCGCCGTTCCGCCACCAGGGCAGCGGTAAAAATCAGCAGCTTGTCTTTTTCTTGGGGGGTCAGTTGCATGGGCGGGTAGGAATTTCGCTGAGTCTCAGTGTACCAAACGCCGCCCATTTCAGGCTGTACGGGGATCCTCGACCGCGATGGCCCGGTCGGTTAAAACAGTTTGTAACAAAATGGACATACACCGACCAAAATCAGAGTAGTCTTATGCTCATGCTGTGATTCAACCGTGAGAAGGAGAAAACTCCGATGGCTGCTGCGTTTCTACCCTCGATTCTGGTTCCTCTGGTGGGCATTGTTTTTCCCGCTGCGGCAATGGCCTTCCTATTTCTTTACATTGAGCGCGAAGAAGCTTAGGGTTTCGTCAAAGCTCGCTCGTCAAAAAATGCAAGCTAGGCCGCTTCCTGATACGGAGGCGGTTTTTTTGTTGAACGCGCCACGATTACCCGCACCCTAGCAACCCCAAACCACGAATACAGAAGGCTAAAACTCAGATTTATCAACCTAAGCCCCGCCCCCCGTACGGGCGCACCGCGGTGCGCCCCAACCC
>CAZWNR010000169.1:0-7934 GCA_964635665.1 uncultured bacterium
CACCGGACGGGTAGGACGGGTTACGGCGGCGGGTCGAGCGACTCCGGCGGGGGCAGGTTTGGGTGCGGCTTTGGGCGCAGGCTTGGGCGTTACCCTCGGGGCACTTTGCTGCACCTTGGGTGGAGAGTAGCGCCCGGTTCCGGTGCCCCACACTTGCTCGGTTACGGCGGCACGCTGTTCCGCTAGGTGCTGACGAAACCCGGCCAGTTCCTCAAACATGGCCTCCACCTGATCGGTGAGGGCTTGGCGATCCTGCTGGCGCTTTTCCTGCTGTTGGACTTCCAAAATTTGACGGTCGGCGTTGAGGTCATCTAGGGTTTGGCTCACGTCGGCCTTGAGGTTGGTGACGTAATCGGCCAGTTCCGGCAGCAGTTCCGCCCGCATCATCGCCTGATCCTGACGATAGCCCGCCAGATCCACCGCCGTCTGCTTTTGAATCGCGTCTACCTGCTGCTGAATGTGGCGCAAATCCTGGGCAATATCTAGGCGTAGCTCGTCCACGGTGTTGCTCAGTTCTTGGCGATCCTGGGCCAGTTGTTGCCGAGTTAGGGCCGCACTCAGTTTGCGATCGGCCTGATAGTCGACCAGTAGGGCTTGGGTTTCGGCCTGAAGCTCCTCGGTGTAGCGTTGGAGGGCTTGACGGAGTGGCGGAATTTGGGCCAGTCGGTCTTCGGTAGTTTGGCTCAGCCATTCAGCGGTCTCGATCCGCAGGGCTTCCGCCAGGTCAGAGAGGTGCAGGTGCAGTTCCGTGGCCTGGGCAAGACGGTCATTTTGCCAAGCCTCCAACTCGACCTGCACCTGCTCCCGTCGCTCGACTACCTCCTGCTGACGGAGGGCACGAGCATTTTGCCATTGTTCGTAAAGTGCTGCCACAGGACTGCTCTCCCTTGGATAAGTATTTAAAAACAGACCTCGGCAACCCGGTAGGGTTGAGGGAGCCGACGCCTGAGAAGACAACAAATTTCTGTCCCCTCACGGCAGAAATCAGCACACAGGGATAGGAGAGTGGCCCTCACTGTCCGCCCCTCTCCCACGGGGAGTGAGGGGCGGACAGTCTTTCAAAGCATATCCCTGTTGCCTGATGGAACGGGTTAGGTCGCAGAACGACTAACCTATGCAGCGGGAACGGCAGCCTGGGCGGTGAGGCCGACGGCTTCAGCGTACTTGAGGTAAGTATCAACGGAGGCGATCACGACACGGGCTTCAATGGCCAGCAGTTCAATGCCCACCAGAGAAACGCGAACCCACGCATCAACCACAATCCCTTTGTCCAGGATGCGGTCAACAACTTCGGCCAAGCTAGAGGAAGAGTTTACTTTTTCAACAGCCATGGTTTGAACCCTTAAACAATGAAGTGTGTTGGATGAAATCGATACGGACGGAGTGCGCCCATGGGTACGCCCGTTGGCCAGGACAAGGCAAAGTCAGCGGGCCGCAGGCAAGGTCTATTAACCCTGCACAGTTGTAGTCTGCCCACTTCAGCATCTGGACTCACACCCTAGGCACCAGGCTTTATTTATCGTTACCTAAAGACTTAAGTCAGCCTTAAATCGGCGAGACCTAGCATGTTGGCCGCCCTCCTAGGTACCATAGGGACTTTAGTGATGTGAGATACACTGCGCCATGGATTCCCCCATCGTTGACCGCTTGCTAGATGCGCTGAAGGCTTCCGACCCCCAGCACCGGGAAGCCGCCACCGAGCAGCTTTGGCAACTGTGGTTTAACCAAAAGGGTGCCCAGGGCTTTCGCAATCTCCAGCAAAGCCAAGCGCTTATGGATAAGGGCTATTTCACCGATGCCGAGGCGATGCTGTCCCAAGTTATCGCCGACCTGCCCGACTTTGCCGAAGCCTGGAACCGTCGGGCCGTTCTCTACTATATGCAAGACCGTTACCTGGAAGCCATCGCCGACTGCCAGCGGGTCATTGAACTGATTCCCTACCACTTTGGGGCGCTGCATGGACTGGGCCTATGTTACGCCGCCCTAGGCCAATATCCCGAAGCAATTCAGGCCTTTCAAAAAGCCCTCACCGTGCAGCCCTACGCCATTACTAACCAGCGCCTATTGCTGGAATGTACCGCTCGCCTCAGCTAGCCCCATTGACTCTGATTGCCTGACACATCCCCAGAATAGGTTGGGTTCTGCTATCGCGCCACCCAACCTAGGGGAGATCAAGGGTTTTCGGTGTTGTGTCCGTCAGCCAGCCGTTCACCAGTGCGACTCCATTGGGGACAGCACAACGTTAGGGAACAGATCAACGATAGGCATTCACCCTAGCGTTTTCCTCAACTTGGACCGCAGAAAAGTGGTCTAAGCTAATCATGTGGTCAAAACTTTCAGCACTCCGAACCAAAATATCTTTTCCCGTTGTGTCAATGGCAATAACCGCAGGCTGAGGAAAGGAAAACGATGTTGCATCAGCAATGAAGTAAGCCCCAGAGTCCATAATGGCTAGTTCGTCACCCGCTTCCAGTTCCGGTAGGTAGCTAGCATTGTAAAGCGTATCACCTGTATGGCAAATTGGCCCAACCAAGCGATGGCAACGGGTAGGTGCCTGCTTATGTTGTAAAGGAAATACCTCGTGATACGCCGAACTGACGCAACTGGCTAGGCCAATGCCAGCGTCTAGCACTGCGAAGTGGAGCGCTGTATCCCGCTTGATATTTTTTACAGAGGTCAGCAATAATTGACTGTTTCCAGTGAGTGATCGCCCTGGTTCGGTGACGATTTTAGGTTGGGGGTAGCCCCGTTCTTTAAAGTGTTCTCTTACCGTCCGCACCACCGTTTCTGCATAGTCCTTGGGGGTCAAAACCGTCTCAGGTGCTGGAGGCTGGGGGGGAATCAGAAGAGCCGTTGCCATTTTGAGCTCTTTTTTGGAAAGATAGCGAACCGTAGGAACGGCTAGACTACCCCCCACATCCAAGATGCTAGGGACCCAGTTTAATTGAGATTTCAACTCATCTACAAAGCCGAGTAGAAATTGCAGGTACGACTGTAAAGTTGCCTCATCATAGATTAAAATTCCTCGGTGACAATGCAGGGTTGTCACCCTAAGTTCAGGAATAGCTAAGGCCTTACGGAACCCCTCTAGCGCCATACCATTCTCAACAGGTAAGCCAAACTGTCCTGTCCAACCCACAGATGAGGTTGTTCGAATACCTACATTTGCTTGTTTCCCTTGTTTGGCCGCCAAGGAAGCGATCAGATCCATCTCCTCTAAGTTATTAATATTAATACTTAAAAGATTTCGATCAATGGCAGCTTCTAGGGAAGCAACAGATTTTGCGGGGCCATTATAAATAATTCTCTCGCCTGGAAGCCCCAACTTGAATGCCAACCACAGTTCGTACTCCGAAATAACTTCCGCACCTACACCATGCTGGTGCAAAATCTGAAAGATCCAGGGCAGAGGATTTGTTTTGTAGGAGTAAAATATGTCTAGGCCCTGCTCAAAACCTGATGGAATACTTTGTAAGCCGCGTAAATTCTCAAGCAGCTTTTCGGTATTGATGACGTGTAAAGGCGACCCCCACTTAGCCATGAGAGAAGATAACGCGTGATCGTTAAGCATGAGTTGGCCTTCGCGGTAGCTGAGGTCCCAAAGGCTAGGATCTAGCTTGGCAGATTGATCGCTCGAACGGGCCAGGAACTGACGACCGGCCGACTTGGCCAAAGCTTTAAGTTTTGACTTCAAGCTGGGTCTGGAGGGTTTAGCCATAATTGAGTAGAAGGTTTGAGTGTACCGATACGGACAAGAGGCAAGCTTGGTCTCTCATAAGTTATTTTTCTAGTAGCGCACTCCATCGTAATTATGGCTTACTACATTCAGAGCAAAAAAATTGATTAAAAAGCAGGCAAATTCCACATCTCCGCTATTATGTTTGCTCCTGAAGCTTCCACAGATAAACCTACTAATCAGGCACAGAAAAATTTATAGTACGTAGACCGTGGATGCCTCAGGAAATCCATCCAGCCCTGCCAGAAAAAAACCCAGCCAGGCTTAGAGTCTTCTGAGTCGTAGATTGGATCATAACAGCTTCCTGTCTTAGCCCATTCCAACCAAAATTGCCTACGATCTTTTGACATGCTGCCACCTATCCATTGGGTAGTAGCGAAGAAGTTTAACAGAGGTAAGGCACGATACTTGTAAAGGCGTTTATGATCCCACTGAAGGGCAGATTCGCTTAACTCTCTAACTTCTTTGTGAGCACCAATAGCGGCAAAGTAACACAGGCGCGCCATCGGCAGGCCACGGGCTATCTCAAACCCCATCTGTCCGTAAAAGCGAGGATTTAAATCTATCAAGAGAAAACGATTCTCCTGTTTTAGGTGAATAAATTCAGCTTCGAAAGCGCCTCTATAGGAAACTTTTTCAAGCAGTCGCCTTAACTGTTGAGCAAGCTTATCATAAACTTCTCGACTTTCGAAGCAAATTCCAACTCCGATTTTGACGGGTTGTTGAAGCACTTTTTCAGACGCCCTAAGGACATAGACATTATTTTGCGAGTCAAAAAAACCAGCTAAAGAGTAAATATTTTCCGCCGCCTCAGGGTGAAACTCTTGCACAACAAGGTTACTTAAGGACGGATCATACTGCAACGCCTCTCCCTTATATTTAGACGACTTATCAAACTTAGATAAAACATCTATCAACTGTTGCTTAGATTGACAAACTTTACCTTTCATAGGTATGGACATGCCAGCCTGAGTCTTGGGCTTCACTAGAACTGGATACCTGACGGCATCCGCTAATTCATACCGTTCCTGCCTGCTTGCTGGGAACCATGTCTTAGGATAATCAATTTCTAAGATTTGACAGAGCTGTGAAAGTTTTTCTTTGTTAAGTAAGAGGTATGGATTTGCTGTGGGATCTTGGCAGAGATAATAGTATTTTGAGAGTTCCTGATAATTGTGAGCAATTATCAGACATATTTCATCGGAAGTAGGGTAAAGAACATAGCCAGGATTTTTGCGGCCAAATTCAATTAGCCATTGAACAAAAACCTCAAGATTTTTCAGGCTAGGCGCTTTTTCAAAGCGAGAAACATAGCGAGAGACCGCAGCCAAAGAACATTCTTGGCTGTCAGCTACGACAACTGGAATGCCGTGGCTACCTAGATCACGAACTGCGGCAAGCGTACCTAGGTAGTTTCCCATGGTTAGAAGAAACCCGCGAGGCTGAGGCAGCAAGCTTTGGTTTGAATGCCCTAGAAAAAATTGATCCGTTTTTAAAGAATCGTGATCGGCATCGGTCAGTGGTTCTTCAAATAAAAAGCTCACTCGTTGGGCTCCCAAAAACTATTTAAAGCAACTCTTTACCTCTACTTGCCCAGCAGAAAGATTCCAACAAGTCTCACCTAGAGCCTTGACAGGTATGGCTGCTTGGTATGTCAAAGACTGGTGAGATACGGAGTTTAAGTGTATTCACCAGGTTTTTAAATGTATATTTGGTTGCGGTATCGTGATTATGCCCGATTCCTGAGAGGGGAATGCTCAAGGGTCTCTGAAGACAATGCAGTTTTTACAATTACTGGACTATTGCTAAATTTCCGTTAAGTTTAGAAGCTTTCTGGTTCATATACTTCAGGAATAATGGATTTAGACAATTTTGTATGTAGATTGAGTTAGGGGACTCGCAAGTGGATGAAGTAATGGTAAAGATTGCTGATTCCGAGTTTCGCTTTCCTACCTATCGAGAGCCTCAGGGTTTTAGGTTGGGTGTCTACCCAACGGTTGGCCTCAGCGAGGCTTTCAAAAATGGCATCAGTTTCACGAGTTTTCTTTTGTGGCTCCACGTTTTGAGTTTTTTAGACGGTAGCCCAGGACGACGAGGTGCTGAATGGATACTTTGCCACGGCCAAGCAAATCAAGCTGATCACCACTCAACAACCTGGTTGACTGACACAACTTGCCAGAACCTAGATCTGCCTAAGGGTCAGGAGACCGGCCCCCTACATGCACCCAATACCGTAGGGGCGCGGAAACCGCGCCCGGTGAAGAATCCCTTGTCAGTCAACTCGTTCAACTACTCAGCGGGGGGTAGTACAAAGTTGGGGAACAGATCGGCGGTGCAGCTTGTATCCGGGGTGCGATCGGGATTATTCACAAAGGCCACACCGATATCCTTGGCGCATTGGGAGGCCACAATTGCCCCGTGCCCGGTGCTGGAAAACTCCACAAAGGTGCCGTTGCGTAGCCCCTCCATCACGCCGATGCCCATTTCGGTGTTGGTTTGCACGTCGTAGCGGCCTTGCAGCACCAGGGTGGGAATGGTGCTGTTGACCGGGGCGTGTTCGCGGTTGGGGGCGGGTTCGACGGGCCAAAAGGAGCAGAGATCGTAGGCTTGCTGGGCGGCCACCACTCGCCCCTCGCCGAGCTGAGGCATCAGCATGGCCTCGTAGTTGGTTTGGGTTTGGGCCGGGTCGCTAAAGGGCACCAGTTCGCGGCAGTCTAAACTGCGGAACATGCCCGTGGTGATGCCAAAATCCACCCCAGAGAAGGAGTCGGTTAGTGCCGAGACCACGTCGTAGACATGGCGTACCTCAATATCGGACATGGCGTTGACGGCCTCGGTGAGGGTGGCGGCGGTGTCACCCTCAAATTCTTCGGCTACAAAGGCAAGCAGGGTTTCCCGGTTGCGGGGACTCTCGGTATAGCCCACCCCCAAGAGGTTGACCAACAGCAGCACCCCCTCCGATTCGGGCAGGGTGTTGGCAATGGCCTGGATCTGCTGTACCCAGCGGCTGGCGGGGCGGCTGGTTTCGGCGGCGGTGGCCCTGGCCCGCAGAATATCCTCCGCCTTGGCCTCAAAATCGCGGGCTTGCAGGCGGTAGGCCTCGGGCGACGATTCAAAGGCGGGTGGGTTGGCGGCGGTGCTGAATAGTGCCCCGCTGATTACCCCGGCAAAGGTGGTGGTGATGCCCTGCTCTAGCTCTTGGACAATCAGCGGCAGGTAGGGGGCAATCTGGCCGGGGTGGTGGTTCATCAGCTCGATCAGGGTGGCAAATTCGGCGGCGGTGACGCGCTCTAGGGGGGTAGTCCGCTCTAGGGGGGTGATCGGTTCCGCCAGGGTCAGGGGGGCTTCATCCAACTGGTTGAGCAGGGCTTGGGTGCGCTCCACCAAGTTGGGGTAGGCGGCAGCGCAGGCGGCCTCGGCCTCGCAGTCTTCCACCAGGTTGAGGAAGCTGACCTCTAGGTCGCGGACAATCGCTTCATACTTGTTGGCCTGGAGGGGCACCGTCGAGTCGAGTACCACGCTACGCACCCGGTCGGGGTGGTTGACCATAATTCGCTGGGCCAGGTAGGTGCCGTAGGAAATGCCGTAGAGGTTGATCGGGCCGTAGCCCAGGGCAGCGGTCAGGTTTACCACATCCTGGGCGCTGTTGGGAGTGTTGTAGTTGCTGAGGTCGTTGCCGTGGTTTTCTAAAATGCGGGCACAGAGATCGAAGGCGCTATAGAGCGTGATGAGATCGTCACTGGCATTTGGAAACCTCGACCGCATTTGCGCCCGCAGCGGATCGAGTGTGCCCGCGTAGGGGCTATTGGGGTCTAAAAGCACCTTGGTAGCGGCCAACACCGCCGGGGCACAGCCCAACCGATTGGAGAATTGCGTCCCCCGCTGATCAAGCACGATAATGTCGCGGGTTTGGCGCAGGGGTTCGTAGATTTTTGTCCGCACTTCCAATGCGCTCGATTCCAGGGTGCTGCCTCCCGGCCCGCCGCGCAGATCCATGATCGGGTCTGGCGCAGGGGAAAGGCTGCGACTGTGCAGCACGGCATAGGTTAGCTCAATCTGGCGACCATCGGGGTCGGCGTAGTTTTCCGGCACGGTGAACACGCCGCAGGTGATGGTTTCACCTTCCACTTCATTAGGCGGTAACACCGTTGGGCAGGGGATGACGGTGATCGGGTAGCGGGGAGCCTGGGCGAGGGCA
>CAZWNR010000170.1:0-7896 GCA_964635665.1 uncultured bacterium
CAACCCCTACGCGCCGCCCCGTTCCCTAGCCCTCAGCGACGGCATGGTATGGCCCGATGCCCTCGCCAGTCATCACTTCCAGGACTCTGTCGCTCAGGCCCTAGGGCACCTTGACCGTCACATTCAAAAAATCGTGCTGGCCCACGCCTTTGACATCGTGCGCGATACACCGTTTCAGGTGTTGCCCTCTCTGGCCAAGCTGCGCCAGCGCTACCCCGATTGCTACGTGTTTGCGGTAGGCAATGGGCGGGGGAGCACCTTTATGGGGGCCAGCCCAGAACGGTTGCTGAGCATTGCCCACCATCAGTTGATGACCGATGCCCTAGCCGGATCGGCTCCCCGTGGCCGCAGCGCCCAGGAGGATCGCCAGTTGGCCCTACAACTGCTGCATAGCCCTAAGGAGCAGGGGGAGCATCAACTGGTGGTCAAGTTTCTGCACCAGCGGCTGCGGGGGCTAGGGCTGCAACCCCAATACCCCACCCGCCCCACTCTGCTGCGACTGTCCAATATTCAGCATCTACATACCCCCATTCAGGCGCGGGTGGCCAGCTACATCCATCCCCTGCATTTGGTGGAAGCCCTGCACCCGACCCCCGCCGTAGCTGGGGTGCCCACCGCCGCTGCCTGCGAGCATATCCACCGCTACGAACGGTTTGACCGGGGGCTGTATGCGGCCCCCCTGGGGTGGGTGGGGGCAAATGGGGACAGTGAATTTATTGTGGGGATTCGCTCGGCCCTGATTAATGGCAACTGGGCCAGATTGTACGCCGGGGCTGGTATTGTGGCAGGATCTGACCCGGCGCGGGAGTGGGCGGAAATTAACCTTAAATCCCGTGCCCTGGGCGAATCTCTGGTGTAGTGCGCGGCTTCCATGACCTTCGATTTTCGCAATACGAATACCCTATGGGCCTCGGTGTTGGTGGGCACCCTGGCGCGGTTGGGCCTCACCACAGCGGTGATATCCCCCGGATCTCGATCCACACCGCTGACCGTCGCCTTTGCCAACGATCCGAGCATTAAGGCCATTCCCGTTTTAGACGAACGTTCTGCAGCCTTCTTTGCCCTAGGCATCGCCAAACGCACGGGGCTTCCGGTGGCCTTGGTCTGCACCTCTGGCACCGCTGGCGCGAACTACTACCCAGCCATTGTCGAAGCCAGGGAAAGCCAGGTGCCGCTGCTGGTCTTCACCGCCGACCGCCCCCCCGAACTGCGGGACTGCGCCTCTGGCCAAACCATCGACCAGCAAAAGCTGTTTGGCGATTTTCCCAACACCTACACCGAACTGGCCATCCCAGCGGCGGATCTGGGCCTGCTGCGCTACCTGCGGCAAACCCTAGTGCAGGCGTGGCGACAGAGCCTTTATCCGGCTCCCGGCCCGGTGCATCTCAACTGTCCCTTTCGTGACCCCCTAGCTCCGATCAGCGATGGCTCTGTTGATCACCTGCGGGATGGCTTGAATCAGGACTTTTGGGCGGGGTTGGTGGCCCTTGGCACAGACGGCCCTCACCCCCTCAGTCCCCCTCTCCCCGTGGGAGAGGGGCCGGGGGTGAGGGCGGTTCCCTCAGAAGAGAAGTCGGGGGTGAGGGCCAAACCTTGGCCGCCTATCGTTTCGATGACCGCCACTATCCACGCCGATCTCCTATCCACTTGGCAAACCTGCGATCATGGCCTCATCATCGCTGGCCCCGCCCAACCTGTGGACGCTGAGGACTATTGTCAAGCCGTCGCGACTCTGGCCCAAAACCTTCAGTGGCCAGTTTTGGCAGACACCCTCTCCCCCTTGCGTCATGCCGCCAAGCAAAATCCTTACTTAGTGACCACCTACGACGCCATTCTGCGCCAAGAGGCTTGGGCGACGGATCTGCGACCCAGTCAGGTGATCCAGCTTGGCCCGTTGCCCACCAGCAAGGTGCTGCGGCAGTGGCTAGAGCATCATGAACCCCACCGCTGGGTGATTGATCCCTCCCGCCGCAACCTCGACCCCTTGCATGGCCTGACCACCCATCTGCCGCTGACCGTGACAGATTTGGCGGTCAATGTGGCGAATTTCATCGCTAGTTCCAACCCCATCTCCCCGATCAACCTGGCTAATCGTAGGGGCGGGGTCTCTCCGTCCGAGCATCATCCAACTGGAGATGACCTCATCTCCGACCAACGCACCAGCCCTGCTAACGATGGGAATCTGTGGCTGACCCTAGATCGCAAGGTACGACACCACCTTGATGCGTCCCTCGCCGCGATGACGGAGTTATTTGAGGGCAAAGTGCCTTGGCTGATGGGCAAGCACCTACCCCAGGGAACGGCGGTGGTGATCGCCAACAGTATGCCGATTCGCGATGCGGAGTGGTTTTGGCCGCCCAACCAGCGCCACCTGCGAATTTTCTGCAACCGGGGAGCCAACGGCATTGATGGCACCCTCTCCACCGCCCTCGGCATTGCCCATCGGGGGGCACCCACCGTTCTGTTGACGGGGGATTTGGCCCTGCTCCACGACACCAACGGCTGGCTGAATGTGCCTCGCCTGCAAGGGCATTTGACTGTGGTGCTGATCAATAACCAGGGCGGCGGCATTTTTGAAATGCTGCCCATCGCCCAGTTTGACCCTCCCTTTGAAGACTTCTTTGCCACCCCCCAGACCGTAGACTGGAACCACCTCTGCGCCGCCTACGGGGTGAACTACGAGCGCATTAAAACCTGGAGCCAGTTGCAATCTCGCCTAGGGTTTTTGCCCTCCCAGGGGGTGCGGGTGCTGGAGGTACGCTGTGATCGCAAACAATCCACCCAAATCCGGCAAGCCCTGCTCCAGGAACCCATCGGCTAAGGAGAATCTTGGGTTGGGGCACACCGCAGTGCGCCCGTACGGGGAATTAGCTGCCGAGCTTGAAGGCTTCCACCACTAGGGCGTAGGTGCCCCCTAGCTTGATACTGTTCAGGCAGTCTAGCCACAGCGGTCTGGGTACTTTGCGAACAAGGGCCGGTTCCCGCCAGCGACGGCTATAGACCAGCCAGCTAATGGTCTCTGCACCAAGGATTAAAAACAGCGCCACCGTCACATCTTGGGCGGCGGCCTGCCCCGAAATGGCCGACAACGCTATCGCCGCAAAGTAGCCCCCCAAGAGGCTAATAATCACCAGGGAAACCCGTCGCCAGGGGTTAATGAGCCACAGGCTGAGCTGGTCGCCCAATTCATCAAACAGGAGGCTAAGGCGAGTACGTTGCATGGACAAAGGCAGAACTCGACAGCATTGGTTAGAAGGCTCCCAGGGTAGACACTAGGCCCAGGGGCACCTTCTATGGTAGGCCGTCTGTCGGTCTCACGATCTTGATTTTCCGCGTTTCTAAGCGGGAAAAGTCTCCTGCTATGGGGGGCGCTCCACCGAGACCCGCCGCAGACAGAACCTTAGGAAACATCAATAGGTTTTGGCCCTAGGGATGATCCGCTGGGTTGGCGATAGCAGGGGTGTCAGCCAGGGAGGGGCTGGGGGCGGTGGTGTCTGCAATCACCTCCTCCATCACGTCCTCGATGACGGCTTCGACCGCTTCGATGGCCTCCTCCACGGTGGCCTCTAGGGAGGACTCGACCGCTTCGGCGGCTGGGCCAAGGCTGGCTACCCAGGCGGCGATCTGTTCCCGCTGGTTCACCAGGTAGACACTAATCAGCGTGAACACCACGCCAATCCACTGAAACTGACTGAGACGTTCCCCTAAAAACAGGCTACTAAACAGCAGGGCAAAGACGGGGGTAAGAAAAATTAAGGCGCTGACGCTGGTCATGTTGCCCACCGCCGCCAGGTAGAAAAAGATGCCGTAGGTGACGGCGGTGCCAAATAGCGTGGCATAGCCTAGGCCCAGCCAGTCTAAGGGTTGTAGGGCAGAGACCTGACCCACTTCCCACAGCCCCGACAGCAGTAGCAGCGGCAACCCACCGAAAATCATGTGCCAGCCCGTGGCCACCACTGGGTCGGTGTGTTGCTTGACGTAGCGCACAATGATGGTGCCGATGGACATGGAAAGGGCCGCCATCAGCATCAAAAATTCGCCGCTGGCCAACAGCCCCTCTAGGCTAAAGGCAGCGCCAGTTCCGGCATTCAACACCGCCAGGGGCGATTGAAACAGCGTTTCTAGCCATGGCCCAGGCAAGCCGCAGAGACAGATTCCGGCAATGCCAACAGCCAGCCCCAGCCAGCCCCACAGACCGATAAATTCTGCAAACAACAGCCGCGACAGCAACGCCACCACCAAGGGCTGCGCGTCGATCAGCACCGCCCCCAGACCTGCCCCAGTTTTTACTAGGCCCGTGGTCAAAAAGCCCTGGAACATCGCCCCATCAATGACGGAAAACAGGGCAATCCACAGCCAGCCCTGGAGGGTTTTGGGCTGGGGCAGCTTCAGCACCGCCGCCAGGATGAGGATCATCACCCCGGCGGGCAACAGCCGAAAGGCCGCCAAAAACAGCGGTGTGGTGTGGGGAATAATCAGCTTCATCACCACCATGGCCGTGCCCAGGAAAAAGAAGGGGGCTAGCAAAAACAGGGGCGACTTGACGAACTTCTCCTGGGCCATGGCAGACATAGGCTTCTCTGGGAATTTGCGGCCCGATCTTACCCCTCGGATGGTCTCCTAAACGGTAATTTAGTGAACACAATCGTCCCCTGGGGGCATCGCCCCAGGCAGAGCAATCTAGCTTTCCTAGGGCTAAGGTGTTCGGATCAGGACGAATAAAGCGCGGATCGATGTAACGGAGGGCTGTCAGTATAGATACAGCCTGGATAGGGAATTTTGAGGAGGGCGTATGGAACGGGCGGAACGTCTCACCCAGGGGTTGTCCCCAGAAGGGAGAGGATTGCGGGGAATACTGCTGCTCATGGGCCTGGTGCTGATGCTGGGCAGTTGTGCCATTCCCCAAATTAAGGCCGAAGAACGCCTGTTTTTGCCCCTCTCGGCGGAGGTGCTGGATGTCTATACCTTGCCGCCTCAGGAGTTTCAGGGCACCACTGTGGGCGGATTATCGGCCCTTGCCTACGACCGCTCCCAGGATCGCTTCTATGTTTTGTCTGATGATCGGGGACGATTTGGCCCACCTCGGTTTTATGAACTGGCGATGGCCTTTGAGGTCAACGAAAACGGTCAGCCACAGTTTAGGGACGTTTCCATCCAGTCCGTGACCCCCCTAACCGACGCCGAGGGCAACCCCTACCCCCAAGGACAGCTTGACCCGGAGGGCTTTGCCCTGTCCCCCAGAAACACGGTACTGGTCAGCAGTGAGGGCGACATAGACCAGGGGATTCCGCCCTTTCTGGGTGAGTTTGATCGAGAAACAGGGCGGCTGGTGACAACCTTTCGTATCCCGGATCGGTTCCTGTCCGATGATGCCGATCCCCCCACCCAGGGCGTCCGCAACAATCTCAGCTTCGAGTCTCTAGCCATCAACGCCGCACCGGGTACCGCTGACCAAACCGAACCTTTCCGCCTCTTCATAGCCACGGAATCGGCCCTGGTGCAGGATTACGAATCGGACCCAACCCAACCCCTCCAAAGCCGCTTTTTACACTATTTATTGGGGGAAGATCAGTCTACGCTGATTGCCGAGCACGCCTACCCCCTGGATTTGGAACCCTCCGGGGCGGTGGTCAACGGGCTAACAGATCTGCTGGTAATCGACCAAGGAGGACATTTCCTCAGCTTGGAACGAGCCTTTGGCCTGCGGGGCTTTAACGCACGGCTTTACCAACTGGCCACGGGCGGCGCAACGGATATCTCCACCGTCGCAACTCTGCGGGGAACCACAGGGGGAATTTCGCCCATTCGTAAACAACTGGTGCTAGATTTTGCTGACACGACGGTTCCCGTAGACAACCTGGAGGGCATGACCCTAGGGCCACGATTGCCCGATGGTAGCCAGAGTTTGATGGTGGTTAGCGACAACAACTTTGAGGCTAACCGCCCCACGCAGTTGATTTTGCTGCGTTTGCAAGGATGACGGCGAACGGGCGAGTTTTTCCGTGAAGCGGCCATAAACTGCCCTGAATAAATCGCCGTGAAACCGTATTTGGCTTTACGGATAATTCAAGATCGGTGGTTTACAGGGTCGCTAAAACTGGTAGATTGTCTTGGTATCAGCAACGAGAATGAAGCATTGATATGAAAGTCCTTGTAATTGGCGGTGACGGTTACTGCGGGTGGGCAACCGCCCTGTATCTTTCCAATCGTGGCTACGAAGTCGGGATCCTCGACAACCTGGTGCGGCGTCATTGGGATGCCCAACTGCAAATCGAAACCCTGACCCCCATTGCCCCGATCCAGGCTCGCCTCAAGCGCTGGAAAGAACTCACCGGCAAGCACATCGACCTCTATATCGGCGACATTAACGACTACCCCTTCCTAGAGAAGTCCATGCTGGAATTCCAGCCGGAAGCGGTGGTTCACTTTGGTGAGCAACGTTCCGCCCCGTTCTCCATGATTGACCGGGAGCACGCCGTGCTGACCCAGTCCAACAACGTGATCGGCAACCTCAATCTGCTCTACGCCCTGCGGGATAACTTCCCCGACTGCCACCTCGTCAAGCTGGGCACCATGGGCGAATACGGCACCCCCAACATCGACATTGAAGAGGGCTACATCACCATTGAGCACAATGGCCGCAAAGACACCCTCCCCTACCCCAAACAGCCCGGTTCCTTCTACCACCTCAGCAAGGTTCACGACTCCCACAACATCCACTTTGCTTGCAAGGTGTGGGGTCTGCGTGCCACCGACCTCAACCAGGGCGTGGTCTACGGGGTGCTCACCGAAGAAACCGGCATGGATGAGCTGCTGATCAACCGCCTCGACTACGACGGTGTGTTTGGGACCGCCCTCAACCGCTTCTGTATCCAAGCCGCCGTGGGACATCCCCTGACGGTGTATGGCAACGGTACTCAAACCCGTGCGTTCTTGGATATTCGCGATACCGTGCGCTGTGTGGAAATTGCCATCGCCAACCCCGGCGACCCTGGCAAGTTCCGGGTCTTCAACCAGTTCACCGAAATGTTCAACGTCGGCGACCTGGCCATGATGGTGAAGAAAGCGGGCACCACCCTAGGTCTAGATGTGGAAATCAACCACCTCGACAACCCCCGCGTGGAGGCCGAAGACCACTACTTCAACGCCAAGAACACCAACCTGCTGGATCTGGGTCTGCAACCCCACATGCTGTCCGACTCCCTGCTGGATAGCCTGCTGAACTTCGCGGTCAAGTACAAGGATCGCGTTGACCATAGCCAAATCATGCCTAAGGTACAGTGGCGTCGTAGCTAGTCCACGTTGGGGTCAGTGTTCTACCAGGGCACTGACCCCTCTTTAAACATTCTTTTTTCCCCTAGCCCCCGGTTTCCCATGCGAATTGCTCTCTTTACCGAGACCTTTTTGCCCAAGGTTGATGGCATTGTCACCCGTCTCAAGCACACCGTTGATCATCTCCAGCGCCAGGGCAATCAGGTTTTGGTGTTTTCCCCAGAGGGAGGCCTGACCGAGTATCGCGGGGCCAAGATTCATGGGGTGTCTGGCTTTCCATTGCCGCTCTATCCCGAACTCAAACTAGCCCTGCCCCGTCCCTCCATTGGGGAAGCCCTGGATCGCTTTCGCCCTGACCTCATCCATGTGGTCAACCCGGCGGTGCTAGGCTTGGCCGGGATCTACTACAGCAAAACGATGGATGTGCCCCTAGTGGCCTCCTACCACACCCACCTGCCCAAATACCTAGAGCACTACGGCCTAGGAATGCTGGAGGGGGTGATGTGGGAACTGATTAAGGCCATGCACAACCAGGCCCGCATTAACCTAGTGACCTCCACCGCCATGCAAGCCGAACTGTCGGAGCATGGGGTTGAGCGTATTGATGTGTGGCAGCGGGGGGTG
>CAZWNR010000171.1:0-7895 GCA_964635665.1 uncultured bacterium
TCGCTCGCCATTGACGGCGCCGGCGTATGTATCCATGGCTATTGGCCCGGCGATAGCGGGTTAACCATGCCCAGCGGGGCCTTCTTCAACGGTCGTCCCATGCACCCAAGCAAGGCAGAACCTGGTCCCCAGGAATTCTTTAGCCTCTGCGCCCGCAGTACTTCGGTGATGGGCCAGCCCTTCCCCTGCAAAATTCGGATGCTGGGAGCCGCCACCTATAATCTGCTGCTGGTGGGGGCTGGATGGGCCATCGGTGCGGTGGAAGCCACCCCTAAAATCTGGGATATTGCCGCCGTATGGGCGATTTTGCACGCTGCCGGAGCCACCTGGGTTGCCCTCGATGGCGTTGATTTGTTCCCCCTGGAAGTGGGCCAAAACTACAGCCGTCAGCCCTATCCGACGTTGGTTGTGGCCCAACGGAACTGGGTGGACACCTTTGTTCCTCTCGTTGCCCAGGTGAGGAAGCAGGCTTGAGTGCGGCGGTTCCCTAGCGAAACTTGATCACTCGCTTAAAGTCAGAGTCCACGATGCGCGGCTGGCCATCCACTCTCTGCACGGTAAAGGTGCGCTCCTCCCGTTGGGTGGTGCCATCGGGGTAAAAATAGGTGTTTTCGCCTAGTAGTGCCACGGAATCTGGGCCTTGCTCAAGAATTCGGAAGTTTTCTACGGTCACTTGGTCAAACTGCTCGAAGAAGCCCGGATCAAACTGCTCAGCCAGGGCCGGACTAAACTGAGCGCGGGCGTTTTCCCAGTTGCCGTTGGTGATGTGGTTATACATTTCCACCACCGTTGACTGAGCCACACCGGGGTCTATGGGCTGGCTGGCCTCAGGGGAATCCGGTAGCTTTGGCTCTGGGGTGGTGGTGGCTAGCTGCCCCTCGGAGGGCGCATTCTCTGAGGACTCCGGAGGAGGGGATGCTTCAGGGATTTCAGGCTCCTCAGGGGCAGGACTAGGGGAATCGACCTGGCTCTCGTTGGTCTGGCTCCCATCGACGCTGGGGGGTGTCGGCGGTGCAGACCCCTCTGGATTCGAGCCGTTGGCAACCGGAGCGTTCCCCCCATTGCCAGGGTCAGAAAACGCGGTAACGGCCTGCCATCCGACGGCCCCCAGCACCCCAACCACCGCCGCCAACCCCATCAGGGCCAAAATGGGCACCCAGGGAAAGGTAGCGGTCTGAGGCGGCTTTTGGGAGGGATGGGGAACGGTATTGTGGCGGGTGCGAACGTAGGGAGACGCAGTTTCGGTGGCGAAGCGGGGACGACCGGGGGCCACAGCCACCGTGGGATCGGCTTGGGTGGATCGGCCAGGGGAGGGCGGAGCCAGGGGGACGGCGACGGCTGGGGGCGGGATGTATTGGCTGAGGTCGCGGGGCAATTGGCGCAGGGCGGCGAGGGCTTCCGCTGCGTTGCCATACCTAGCCCGAAAGTCGTAGCGCACCAGGCGATCTAGGACATCTAACAACGCCGGAGAACGCTGGGGGGCATAGCCGCGCCAGTCGAGTTCGCCGCTTTGGGGGTGGGGATGTAGATCGGTGGGGGCGCAACCCGTCAGGGCTTGAATGCCTAGGATGCCCACCGCGTAGAGATCACTGCTGAACTGGGGCCGACCCACCAGTTGCTCGCTGGGCATATAGCCCTGGGTGCCAATGGAAATGGTGTGCCCCAGGCCAGAACCCTGGCTGTGCAGTTGGGTGTTCACCTGCTTCACCGCCCCAAAGTCGATCAGCACAATGCGGTGGTCGCCCTGGCGGCGGATCAAATTCGAGGGCTTGAGGTCGCGGTGAATCACCCCCTTAGCATGCACAAAGGCCAGCACTCCCAGCAAATCCCCCAGGAAGGCGACCACCTGGGCCTCCGTCCAGGGATGGCCCGACAATTCCTCCGCTAAGGAATGCCCTGGGATCAGCTCTTGGGCCAGGTAAAAGTCTTGATTTTCCTCAAAATGGGCCAAAAGGGCGGGAATTTGAGGATGGGAACCCAACTGATAAAGCACCTGGGCCTCGGTGTCAAACAGCCGCCGCGCCACCTGCAAATCCTCTGCCGTGGAAACCTGAGGGCTCAACTGCTTAATCACGCAGAGGGGATGCCCTGGCATGTGGAGATCCTGTGCCCGAAAGGTGCGCCCAAAGCCCCCTGCCCCCAGGGGTTGAACAATCTGGTAACGCCCACCCAAGGTAGGGGCACCCTGCGGAAAGGGGGGGTAAGAAGTCATCGCCAAACCAGCAGGCCTACAATAAACGACTGACCCCACAGTATAAAGGCTCTTACCAAACCACGGTTTCGCCCTGGCCCCAAAAGCCGTCGTATTTCGTGACCTTAATATCCCCTAGCACCTGGGTTTGACAGGCTAGGCGCAGGTTGCGTTCCGCCTTGTGGGGCGGCAGAGAGCGGCGGGTTTTATCCTTCCAGTTGGGCTCTGAAACCTCGCCTTCAATCTGCACCGCGCAGGTGCCGCAGGAGCCGATCCCCCGACAGTTAATCACCGTCGATTGGCCATTGTAGAGGTCAATGCCATTGGCAAGGAGTATCTTGCGCAGGTTGGTTCCGGCTTCGCATTCAAAGGTTTTTCCTTGGGCAGATACCGTTGGCATGGATGGATTCTCCTGGTAGAGATGACTGATTTTGAATCATTGTTAAAAATATAGAAGATTTCAAGGGCACGATTCAAGAAAGTCTATATTTCATTATCTTTGTGCTGAATTCATGTGCAAATAAAGAGGTCAAAAATTGGGATACTTCCCCGTTGACCCTGCCATTTTAGGGAACCTTCAAACCTTAAACCTTCATGTATAAATTCCTAAAATTACCTGAAGATCCTATAGTCGAAATATCCGTACAAATCAGCGTGTTGGTTCTAGGTTGCAGGCTTTTCAGGGGGCAGGTTTTCCAAATTATCATTTGGCGATCTTTACTTGCCCTGATTTGAACGGGTGATCCCGGCTTAATCGAGGGTTTTACTATGTCTCAGGTGCTCATTAAGGGCGGTCGCATCATCACCGCTGTCGATGATTATGTCGGCGATATTTTAGTTCAGGAGGGCCGCATTGAGGCGATTGGCCGCAGTCTGACCGTCGAAAATGCCGAGGTGCATGATGCCACCGGGCTACTGGTATTTCCGGGTGGCATTGATGCCCATGTCCACATGGAAACGCCCATGGGCAACGATGTCTACACCTGCGACACCTTTGAAACGGGCACAAAATCGGCGGCCTTTGGCGGCACCACCACGATCATCGACTTTGCCCAACAGTTCCATCACGACAGCCCCAAGGCGGCGTTGGATCGACGGCTGGCGGCGGCGGAACCCCAGTGTTCGGTGGACTACGCTTTCCATGTGATTCTCACGGACGTCAATCGGGAATCCTTGGCAGAACTGCCGGATTTAATTAACCAGGACGGCGTTTCTAGCTACAAGCTCTACATGGCCTATCCCGGCGTGTTAATGGTCGATGATGCGGCGATTTTCAAAACCATGCGCCAGGTGGGTGGCCACGGCGGCATGGTGAATATGCACGCGGAAAATGGGGTGGTCATCCAAGCGCTGATCGAAGAAGCCCTAGAGCAGGGACACACCTCGCCCCAGTATCACCAACTCACTCGGCCTCGGCTGATGGAGGGAGAAGCGGCCCATCGGGTGATTCGCATTGCCGAACTAGCGGAGGTGCCCGTCTACATTGTTCACCTGTCGGCCAAGGAAGCCCTAGAGGCGGTGGTGGAGGCGCGGGATCGCGGCGTCCATGCCTTTGCGGAAACCTGCCCCCACTACCTGTTTTTGGATCATTCCGAATACGACGCCCCCGGCTTTGAAGCCGCCAAGTACGTGATGACCCCGCCCCTGCGCGACCACGACTGCCAGCACGCCCTCTGGCGCGGCCTTCAGTTCGACGATCTGCAACTGGTGGCCACCGACCACTGCCCCTTCTGCATGAACGAAAACCCCCTGGGAATTCTCAAATCCAAGCAGTTTGGCCGCGACAATTTCAACCGCATCCCCAACGGTGCCCCAGGGGTAGAACTGCGCCTGATGTTGCTCTACGATGGCGGCGTGCGGGCGGGACGAATCAATCTAAACCGCTTTGTGCAACTTACCGCAACGGTCCCCGCCAAGATGTTTGGCCTCTTCCCCCGCAAGGGCACCATCGCCGTGGGCAGCGACGCCGACCTGGTGCTGTTCGACCCCAACGAAACCCACACCCTCAGCGCCAGCACCCACCATTCCCTGGTGGATTATTCGCTCTTTGAAGGCCGCGAGGTGACGGGCAAGGTGAAGAAGGTCTTCCTACGTGGCCAGTGTATTGTGGATGGCGACCAGTGGCTCGGTCGTCCCGGCATGGGCCAATACCAACCGCGAGGAGCCTCTGGCCGAGTGATTTAGCCGATCCCCAATCCCACACCTAGGGGCTACTACTTTAGACACCAATGAACTCTGGCAAAGGCGCTGTCGATTGATCCCCCCAGCCGAGGGCATCCTAACTTTTGCAAGGTGATGGCCCTCACCCCCAGCCCCTCTCCCACGAGGAGAGGGGCTGGGGGTGGGCTGGATCACATCAAAAGAGAGCGTTTTTGATCTCTTGAACCTAGACCAGAGATTACTTGAGGGGCGGGTAGGCTTCGATTTCTTGAATCACCCTGGCTTTGCTGGCGCTCAGGTGGCTGCGAATGGCAGCGACGGCCACCTCCGCATCGCGGGCAGCGATGGCTTGGTAAATTTGGCGATGTTCTAGGCGAATATCCAGCACATCGGGGTTTTGCTTGAGGGTTTGGATCCGCAGCAGGGCCATGGCGTCAAACAGGCCATCGAGCAAGGAAATCAGCCGACGGTTGCCTGAACTTTCGGCAATCAAATGATGGAACTGGTAGTCCACATCGAGCAACTGCTGGGGAGAGGGCTGTCCCTCCTTTGCCTTCATTGCCTGGGATAGGGGAGCTTTTTTGCGCGGCTGCGCCCCTGAAGGCGGATTTTCCGGGGTTTGAGTGACCTGCGCTTCTAGGGAATCGGCTTGTAACACACAGGCTTCGATGCGTCGAATTTGATCGACGGTGGCGCTATGGCAGGCCCCAGCCACGGCAAGACACTCTAGGGCCAAGCGGCAATCGTACAGTTCAGCGGCATCGGCAGCGGTGATGGTGGTGACCCGTAGCCCACCGCTGACATCGGCGGTGGCCAACCCCTCCTGCTGAAGCTGGCGCAGGGCCTCCCGCAAGGGGGTACGGCTCACCTGAAGCCACTCGGCCAACTGGGTTTCTACCAGGCGATCCCCAGGGGCCAGCTGCCCCGTGAGAATGGCCGAACGCAGCGCTTGATACACCTGCTCGTAGAGGGACTTACCACGATGGATAGTAGGGGAGGAAGATAGAATCACGGAAAATCTACAAGACGGGGCAAGGGGTTAGGAACCAGGGCGGGTATCTGTGGGAGATAGAAACCTTGGGATACGACGACCTCTGAGTCCTTCGGCCTTAGAGATACTTAGACCATTTTTAACCTGATCCGACCAAGATAGGGGGTTACAAATGATGAAACATCTTTTTTCGCCCCCTCACCGCATCCTTAGCAACCGATTTTCCACCATTGCTCGACTTGAGCAGACGCCAGAGCCAGGACAGACTATGATTTAGGCCAGCATTTTCCCTAATGCAAAGGGAAACCAATTTGGGTAGGGCAATGGCCAAGGCTTGGGTGACGCAAATTTGGTGGCATGGGGTGTCCATGGTAGTCGCCACGGTGGCGGTGATGCTGATCCAGGGCATTCCCCTTTCCTCGCCTTGGCCAATCTTGGCAAGGCCGGGGGAGCTACCTGGGCTAACAGCCCCCACCCAGGCCGGGATTTCTGAAGTGGTGATTGTAGATAGCAGCCTGATCCATGCTGATCTGCCCCTTACCCTTACGCCCCATCAGCAAGTCGTGGTTCTAGAGGCTAACCCCGATCAGGCCCTAACGGCCATCGCCCAAGCCCTGCGCCCCTACCGCAACCTAGCCGCTCTGCACCTGGTCGCCCACGGTCAGCCGGGGCACCTCTACCTGGGGCATACCGATGTCGATAGCACCTGGCTCCTCCGGCACCGGGATGACCTGCTGCCCTGGCGGCGTGCCCTGCGACCCCAGGCTGACCTGCTGATCTACGGTTGCGAAGTCGCCCAAGGGCAAATCGGGGAGGATCTGCTGAACACCTGGCGTACGTTGCTGCCCGTCGATGTGGCCGCCGCTGCTACCTCTATCGGCGGGGTAGCTTTAGGTGGGAGTAGCCAGCTTGAACAACGGCGGGGCTCTATCGAAACCGCGCCCCTGAAAGGCCTAGAGACCTGGCCCATTCTGCTCAAGCAAATCACCGTTACCTCTACCGCCGACCACGGCCCCGGCACCCTGCGGGAGGCCATCCTCCAGGCCAACGGCACCCCCGAAGACGACCGCATTTCCCTCGAAACCATCAGCGACACCATCGCCCTCGAAGCCCCCCTGCCCCCCATTGCCGGGAACCTAGTCCTGGTGGGCAATGGCGACACCGTGATCAGCGGCGAAAAGCAACACCGCGTTTTGGTGGTGAACCAGGGTGATGTTACCCTGCAAAATTTGACCGTGGCCAACGGCTTAGCCAGCGGCGATGACGGACTGGATGGGGCGGGCGGCAGCGCTGGCCTGGGGGGCGGGCTGCTGATTAACGATGGCACCGTCACCCTGTCCACCGTGCGGTTTGTGGATAACCAAGCCATCGGCGGCACCAGTTTGCCCCGCCAAGACACCCAAGACACCGCCATTCGCCTAGAGAAGCAGCGCTACACCCTCAATCGGGGGGGCATTGCCGGGGTCAACGGCATCGGCATTCATCAGGTCGGCACCCTGCCCGTGGCCCCCAAGGGCCTCAGTATCGACGCCCTCGATAACCGAGTCAAGGCCAACCGAGGGGCGATGGCGGGGGTGAATGGCATTGGTGTAGGCGGCATTGGCACCATTGCCTTTGCAGGGGGCGGCGGCTTTGGGGGCCTGGGCAATGCAGGCAACGGCGGCAACGGCGGCGATGGCGGCACAGAGGGCGGTAACGGTGGCAACGGCGGCGATGGCGGCAACGGTGGCGTGGGAATCTTTGGCGGCAGCGGCCTTTGGGGCGACCTGGGCACCCTGGGAACGGCGGCCTTTAGCGGCGGCGGCGGCCTGGGCGGCGTGGGCAATGCAGGCAACGGCGGACGGGGGGGCAAGGCCGAAGCGCCCACCGCCAGCGGCGGCAATGGGGGCACTGGCGGCAACGGCGGCAACGGCGGCTTTGGCGGCGGCGGTGGGGCCGGGGGCTTTGGCGGCGAGGGCGGCTACTTTGGCATGGCCGGAAGCCCAGGTATTCCGGGCCAGGGCGGCTTTGGCGGCGGCGATGGGGCCGTGGGGCTGGGTGGCGGTGGCGGTGGCCTCGGCGGGGCCATCTTCCTTAAGGCGGGGCGGCTGATCTTGCACAACACCGTCTTTGAACACAACGAAGCCATCGGTGGCGATGGGGCCAACCTGGGCCAGGGCAAAGGCGGAGCAATTTTTGTCAAGCCCCAGACCCAGCCGCCAGCCGCCAACCGCCAACGGTTTACTCCCCAGGTCAGATCCTTCGGCCCACCCCCCACCTTTCGCGACAACCACGCCGCCGATGCCGATCAATCCTCCACCGACAACCCCGACCTCTACGGCCTGATCACCCTCAGTACTCCCTAATGCCCAATCTGCGTAGCGTCCCCCATTCCACCCTGGCCCATCGTAGGGGTGAGGTTTCCTCGCCCGTCCAATGAGGTTTCCTCGCCCGCCTAAATCGGGGGTGATCAACCAGAACTTAGGAACACCAGGGTTCAGGTTGATCACCCCCGATTTAGGCAATCGTAATTTCAGTGGGCTGGGCCAGCTTGGTTTCGTAGTAGCGGCAGGC